>NZ_JBFRKG010000017.1:0-139556 GCF_041469325.1 Shewanella sp. 10N.286.51.B8 | reverse complement strand
CAAACGGGTGATTTAAGTGACTCTGTCACTGAAGATACCGTCGCAGTGATAAGCCAAACCGGTGAGCGCCATAACGCCTTTATTAGCCAAATCGGTTTATCTTCAGATGCAGTGGTCACTCAAACGGGCACAGAAAACCACACCGATATCGAACAAACTGGGATCAATAACACGGCATTAATCATTCAAGATGATGCCAGCAATATAGCCAATGTTACCCAAGCTAACATGGACAATACTGTATCAATTAATCAAAGCGGTTCTGTCGTCGGCATGGGTAATACGGCAGTAGTGGAACAAGTCGGTATCAATGAATCCATCAATATTGTTCAAGTGGGTAATTCAAATATGGTCGATTTTTTTCAATTTAATGTGACTACGGGCCTTACAGTAGAGGTTGAGCAATTAGGTGATAATAATGTCGCCCGAGCGATTTCCGCTGAAGCTACAGCTAATTCAAGTCGCAATAGTCAGTCATTAATTATACAACATGGTAATGGTAATAGAGGGTACGCAGGCTCTTGGGACCGAGGCGGCATCGCCAGCGTGACTCAAATTGGTAATGATAATTCAGGTACCGCTCAAAGTTTTCTTGAAAGTAGCGCGATTATTGATCAAATCGGTAATGGCAATGATGCTCATGCATTTTCAAGATATGGGGAATCTGACATATATATCAGTCAAGTTGGCGATTTAAATGAAGCGTCAGGTGTTGCTCATTATGGTGAAGGTGTTGGTAGTGATATCGATATAATCCAAATCGGTAATGAACATTACGCTCATGTATCAGCAAGTGGAAATGCGAATATTATCGCGGTGACACAAACAGACATGGCGCAGAATGCAAATGTAAGCATAAATGGAAATGGTAACTCTGTAACGATTAACCAAGGATCTGGTATGTAGCTCATACGATTATTAGGAGGCATAAGTCTCTTAATAAGCGCTCTTAATTCGAGCCTCTTAAATGATGTTAGAGATCGAAGCTGTACATACCATTAGCTGAAATGTAGATAAAAGAAATAGCAGTGGCTGAGCAGCTTAATAGTGAAGGCAATACTGTAATAATTGACCATGATGGTTCTTAAACACTGCAGATATTGTCCAGCAAGGTACTTAGGTTCTTCGGCAACCATCACACAAAAGGATGGTAAAAACCCCGCTGCAATATATCAGTAACTCTGTAGCGTAAATGCACTTGCGCTAATAAACGCCAACGGTAAATCTATCGAAAGCTAGCCATATAGCAAAATCCGCTAGAAAAGTGCTAATGGAGCGTTAGCTGCGATCAATCAGTGCTCGATAGTTTTCAAGCTGAAATTTATATTTCTAGCGCGACAATAAATTAGAGTTGTGAAGCCCGTAATGATGCTTATTATTGATAAATTTTTTCATCGCGTCCTTTCAGCATCCCCCCTTTTACATGGATTAATCAAATTTAAATGGGCCATTTGGCTGATATTTTCCAGAAATAAGCTGGTAATACCACATATGTAAATCAGTTTGGTTTCAAGGGGATTATTTCTGTTTATCAGCCTGTTTATCAAGTCGGTTTATCAAATCAGATCGATGCTGGTCAGCCTAGCGCTCTATTTGTATAGCGTCATTATTATTGATTAAATTAGAGGATAATAATCGAGCTTAGGCCTTAATCTGATGGCGAAAAAGCTCAGGGCTAAGAGGTCGCCGTAACCCCGTAGAAACCTGGTCGCAATGGATGAGGCTTAAGGCTGCGGTTCTGCGAATATTGATAACGCCAGAAATAATACAGCGATAGCATAGATAAGCCATCACTGCACAGTCAGTATTGCAGATACAAGTCACTATGGCGCTAGCGATAACAATATCAGCAGTAGACAATCGCGGCTGAGGCATATTTTACACATCCCAATAAATGGCTCATGAAATTCAGTGGAAATTATCCAAATAGCGATATTTAGTGCGTTATTAATTAAATTATGAGAATTGTTTTTTAGTATTACTTTGCTTTCTAAAGTTTAATTATTATTGATGAATTTAAAAATGACATTAATTGAGAGTAGAGCCGTTGTCATTTCTATGTTTTATAAGGCTGTAAAAATGTATTGAGTAGAAAGTATTTATATTGTTAGTTAAATTTATTATTTCGAGCCTTTTATTTTAATCTTCATTAAATACACCAAAAAATCTTCATTAAATCTAATTCAAAACGAATAATTCTCACATTGTTTATGTCAGTTTCCATGTTTTTTTAATTTTAATTGCAATTTTAGCACATACAACCCCAAAGAAAGTACAAAATCTTCAATGTGAAGTTGGGTTTAACTACATGTATTTACTCATTAATTCAATTATAAATGTTGATATTTCGATTTAAGGAATAGTACTAAAGTAGGGGGGGCGATGATTTTTTACCTATTAGTCTATGCAGTTTTAATACTCGAGGAGGATTCAGAATAAATATTAATCATCAATACTTTACACACTGAAAATGTGAAAGGAAATCTCCTTTCAGTATGTTAAAGGCAGAAAGCATGGACGTATTAAAAAGTAAGTATTTACATCGCTTAACTAAGATACTAGCAATTTCATTTGCCTTTGTCGTCTGTCTAGCTTCTTTTCCTACTTTCAGTCAGTCTGATTTAAGTGATTTTGATGAACTTGCCAGTGGGGCTAATTTAGCTCTAGTTTCACAAGATGGCAGTGATAGTTCATTAAGCTTATATCAGTCTGGTAGCGCTAATCGTTTTCAATCTCAACAATTCGGTTTTAATAATTCAATAAATGTTAATCAGCAAGGCTCGCATCATATTGCAGGCCTTAGGCAGTCTGGTGCCAATATTGAGGCTGAAATCTTGCAGATGGGTTTTGGAAATGCGGTTGTTTCGTTGCAACGCGGAGAAAATTTATACCTCGATGTGATGCAAACAGGAACTGGGAACCTAGCTTTAATTAAGCAAAGTGGTTACGACAATTCGATAGAGATCCAGCAGCACGGGTCTGGAAACGCAGTGGGTGTACTTCAATGGGGAAACTCACAAGATGTTGTGATCACCCAAAGATAATTTATCTAACTAAACGTATAGGGAAAGACAATAATGAAACATTCAAAATTAGCTTTATTAATTTCAGCTGTACTATTTGCTTCAACTAGTGCGCATGCTAGTGATGGTAACATGGCAACTGTGGACCAAGTTGGTAATGATAATTCTGTCATGATTACGCAGCAAGTCAATAGCGAGTCAAATGCAGCAACAGTATCACAATCTGGTGATGAGAATTCTGCAGAAGTGACTCAAGCTGATACTTCAAATACTGCAGCTTTTATTACTCAAGTGGGTAATGGGAATGAAGGGGCAATCTCTCAGCATAATTCAACCGCTACAGCATCAGCGACTATTGATACTGAAGGTAGTTTGAATAAAGCGAATATAGTGCAGAAATATTACAATGCCCAAGCTGCAGAAGCGGCAGTAAATCAAGTGGGTGACAGTAATATTGCAACTATTACGCAAGAAAATGCCGATGGCGCATCATCGACCATCAATCAGTTAGGTGATGGTGATACTGCAGAAATTAACAATTATGTGTCTGACTTTGCCGATGCCACCATTAATCAGTCTGTTGGCACTGGTAATGATGCCTACATTGAGCAGGATAATTCAGATGGTGCAGAAGCGACCATATCGCAGGCTGGAGCTGGCAATACAGGTAGCATATTTCAGCAAACAAATACGCTAACAGATAATGCTTTGGAAGAGACAGTCGCGGTAATTGATCAATCTGGCGATAATAACTGGGCAGATATTGTACAAACAGGCTTGTCGAATGATGCTGCAGTGATGCAAATGGGCAATGGTAACGAGGCTTTTGTTACTCAATCTAATTTGAATAATGAGGCTGATGTTAACCAGTCTGGTGATAGCGGTTTGGCTACTGTGATGCAAAGTGGTGTTAATGGTCAAGCTACTGTGGAGCAATCAGACTTTAACCAAACTACAACCGTAACTCAGTCTGGTGACGGTCAAATGGCATTTGTTAATCAAAGTAATGCCAATAATACTGCCACGGTTACCCAAAGCGATATGAGTAACTTAGCGACAGTCAATCAAGCTGGTAGCGGTGATACTGCAACTGTTGTTCAAGCAGGTATTTCAAACGAGGCATTGGTTACTCAATTGCCTGATAGCGTAACAAATACAGTATCTGTATACCAAACTGGTGATGATAACTATGCTGGTGCAAAAACAGGATATAACGCCAACAACACTATTACTATTACTCAAACCGGTAATAGAAACTCTGTGACTGATAACGACAATGCAACTAATTCTTATGGGACCGGTTTTGGTGCGGGTGCATGGGGAAGCAATAATGTTGTCAATGTGACGCAAACTGGTGATGATAATAGCGCTTATGCCGACGGTGCAAGTACTGGCTCAATGGTTGATATTGTACAGGTAGGCAGCTTGAACGAAGCTATTGGAGAGTCTTGGTTTGGTTCAACTAATGACCTTGATATTAGCCAAACGGGCACAGAGCACTTTGCTGATGTTTATATCAGTGGCAGTACAAATGTTATTGCAGTAACACAAACTGATATGGGTAATAATTCGTCAGTAAACACCTTTGGTAATGGTAACTCTGTGACCATTAATCAAGGCGCAGTGATGATGCCTTAATAGTACAAAAGTATATTTAAAATAATTTAAACACTCTTTTGGCTAATAGTATATGTCAGGTTGGCTTGCTAACCTGACTTTATACAATTTCTACAGGTTTGTTTAAGTAATAACATGGAGTGAAGGGTGATGTTTAAAGTTATCAATTGGATGATCGTTTCTCGTTCGCAATTGCTTGTTGACCTACTTGATTGTCGTTGGCCCCAAGAGTTTTTGGTCAAGCTAGCTAAAGCAACTCCAGCAACTATGAGTACTAAATTAAATTCACATGAAATCTCTTTAGTGGTGTTTGATTTAGCTACCATAGATTTACAACAAGCTTATCAATTACAGCGTTTAATCGAACGCGAACACAGCTCGGTGAAAACGGTATTTATTAATTTCCCCAAACAAGTTGATGCAAAATTTTTGATCCACCCAGCTACAACGTTTGGTGTATTTTACAGTGATGCTGAACTTACCGCTATTAGCAGTGGATTTAACGAAATACTTAAAGGTCGCAGCATTATACCCCATGATTTACATAAATCAGTCACTGGTGATGAAGCTGACGATGATAGTGAGCATTTAACCATACGTGAAAGAGAAGTACTTCAAGCGTTACTGGCTGGCAGTACAAATTTGGATATCGCCAATCAATTGTTTGTCAGCGAGAGTACAATTAAAACTCATTTATATCGCGCTTTCAGAAAAATTGGGGTATCCAGTCGCGGTCAAGCAATAGCTTGGGCACAGACTCACATGCATGAGGTTAGAGTATGAAAAGCATCTTATTGATGTTTTTTCTGTTCATCTTTTCAAGTCATGTCATTGCCGCTGGTAATTCAGTAACAAAACCTTTAGTTACTGAATCAAGGTTATCTACAGAGTCAACACTAGATATTAAATCAACTTTAGTGACTGAACCTTCTTTAAAGCAAATCAGCACTAAAAATAAACCGCCAATAGATCAAAGCCACGCAGAAAAGCTTAAGAATGCCAAAGAGCCAACAACGTCAGCGACAGATAAGAATATTCAAAAAGCTCCCAAAACTAAGCCTATTAATATTAATGATGCCGTCCCTAAGGATGAAGCTGATTTAATTGATGGGTTAATCTTAAACCGTGCGATGACCCGACTCGGCCATCGCTTTTACCGTGAATTTGTCGCGGCATACAGAGATATTGGTGGCGAGTCTAAACATACCGGGCTCACCGTTATTGAACAAGCTACAGCAAGAAGTGGTAGCAAAATATTAATACAACAAAACAGAAAAACCGTTTTTGTGACTTTTGTGTCGCCTATTAGTCGGAATATAGATGACCAAGCCAATTATGCCGCTAAACGCGTTAACTCTGCGGTAGTTAAGCAAAATGAACAAGCCGTTTTAGGAGCGTTGTTTGACCCAGATCTCGCACCTGACGAATTCTAAGCATGGAAAGCCAAAATGAAAAAAATAACATTTACTTCAATATTGCTCATTCTTTCAGTTGATTGCTTTGCCACTCAACTTATTTATCAACCAGTAAACCCAGCCTTTGGTGGCAGCTATTTAAATGGCTCATATCTACTGGCTAATGCAGCTGCGCAAAATGACCATGAAAGTAGTGGTGGCTCAGGTTATGTGGCCCCAACAGCATTAGAACGTCTCTCAAGTTCGTTACAGTCTCGGTTGATGAGCCAACTTTTTAATGATGCCGCCAATGGGGGGGAAGGTTATCTATTAACTGATGATTTTGAAATTAATGTCGTTAATGAAGACGGCTCATTGATTGTTCATATTACCGACGTATTAACCGGTGAAACCACCATTATTGAAGTTGGCGGTATTGTTGATGACAGTGTCGGGGGTTAATAATGAAAAAATTAATTATTAGCTTGTGCCTACTATCTTTAACAGCTTGCTCATCAATTGATGAAGAATTTGAAAATATAGATGCCACTTCAAGTTTAATGCCTAAAGGTGAAACTTATTACGATCTAACCAGTTTACCTTTTCCACAAGGTGCGATGGTTGCTGCAGTATATGATTTTCGCGATCAAACAGGACAATACAAGCCCATTCCATCAAGTAACTTTTCAACGGCAGTGCCACAATCCGGTACGGCATTTTTAGCCCAGTCACTTAATGATTCAGCATGGTTTATACCCGTTGAGCGTGAAGGACTGCAAAACCTATTAACAGAACGTAAAATTTTACGGGCAGGACTTAAAGGTGATGCCAGTAAATTACCGCAACTTAATAGTGCGCAGGTATTAATGGAAGGTGGCATTGTTGCCTATGACACAAATATTAAAACGGGCGGTGCTGGAGCACGGTATTTAGGCATTGGCGCTTCAGGTCAATACCGAGTCGATAGCATTACCGTTAATTTACGCGCTGTGGATATTCGAACTGGCCGATTACTCAGTAGTGTTACCACCACCAAATCGGTGATATCAAAAGAAATTACCGCGGGTGTATTTAAGTTTATTGATGCACAAGATTTGTTAGAGGCTGAAGCGGGTTATACTTCCAATGAGCCTGTGAGTTTATGCGTAGTCGCAGCCATTGAGAGCGCTGTTGTGCATCTTATTGCCGATGGCATTTGGAAAGGGGCTTGGAGGCTAGGGGATGCCACTACAGGTTTGCAAAATACTACCTTGCAAAAGTATTGGTTAGAAGCCCATAAAGAAGCGCAAGTCAGTGCCAGAATTAAGCGTGGCTAATTATCCGTCCTGAATAAATAGCCCCTAATTAACAGTCCCTTATGTTTCAATCACGATAAAGGTGCCAATGGCGCCTTTTATGTTTTCTGGGGGTAAACTTCTAGATACACAGACGCAGCCCTTAAGGCGATAACCACATAAGCAGCTTAGCTTTCATTATGGTTAAGTTAATCCAAGCTTTCATTATGTGGTGATCAAAAAGATGCCTAAGAAGTCTAATTGCATAAGGTTTAAAGGTAACCACCAAGAAATATAGCGCTTTTTTTAGCGACTTCAATGTTAATTGCTGGGGATACTTCAAATAAATCCCCTTTAGCATTGATAACAATGATGTGATAATGCCTAGATAAACTCTAAGTAAGTGAGCGTTGCTATAGTTAATCGAGCTGTCAAAATTGGCTTGATAGTGCCAACAACATTCAACAGTGATTAATAGCAAAGTGTTAAACTTGCTTGGCTTAAGTGACAAATGCAGCAGTAGCTATTATATAGTTAAGCAAGCGCTTAGTTGGCTGCTTGATTAGCGCATTCAACAATGATTTTCACTACTTCGATTATAATAACCAAAAGGATGATCAATCATGGCTGAAGAAACCATTTTCAGTAAAATTATACGCCGAGAAATTCCTGCCGACATTTTGTTTCAGGATGAGCTCGTCACCGCTTTTCGCGATATAAACCCACAGGCACCAACACATATTCTGATTATTCCAAACCATTTGATCCCCACAGCCAATGATGTAAAAGCATCTGACGAACTGGCATTAGGGCGAATGATGACAGTTGCGGCAAAGCTGGCTGATGAAGCGGGTATTGCACAAGATGGTTACCGCTTAATCATGAACTGTAATAAACACGGTGGCCAAGAGGTTTACCATATCCATATGCATCTACTTGGCGGTAAGTCACTTGGGCCAATGCTAAGTCGGTTGGATTAATACTAATAACATGAAAATAAACAGTGATTTTTTTCCGTTAACCGGCGTAGCAAGCCGATTTGTTAATCAGCTTGCCCATTGCCGTCGATTGAATATTAGTGCGTTAGAAGCCAGTGAACATCACGTATTACTGGAGTTGCCTTATAGCCAAGATATCATTGGTGACCCAGATACTGGGGTGATACACGGCGGTGTGGTGACTACGATCATTGATACCGCATCCGGCACTTCTGTTGTATGCGCTATTTTAGAGAAGTATAAATCCTTAGAAATATCGCCAACCTTAGATTTACGGGTTGACTACATGAAACCGGCTGAGCCAAACAAACCGCTGTATGCATTTGCAGAATGTTATCGTTTGTCGGCCAATGTGGCGTTTACCCGTGCGATAGCTTATCAAGACAGTATTGATGATCCTATTGCGCATGCTGTTGGCTCATTTATGCGTATTAGTCCAGAAATGGTGGGTGAAGAGTTTAGACAAGCTTTGATGGGCTGCGCTGATGAAGCAAGTGCAGTCAATTCAGCTGCTAATAACCAGCCTGATACTCAAAGTGTTGAAGTTATGCAGGCAGGCAATGCCAGTTTAACTGTGGGCGATATTAATGTTCATGATGTGGTTAAGCGGGCCATTGATTTAAATGACTATAGTTATTTATTAGAGAAAGTCCCTTATACCCAATTTATCGGGATGAGTGTTGATCGCTTTGGTGATGAAATGGTATTTAAGCTGCCAACTAAAGATGACAACATTGGTAATCCTATTCTGCCAGCCATACATGGCGGGGTTATTGCTGGCTTTATGGAAATGTCGGCGATTGTGCAGTTAATGGTATTTATGCAAGCTAAGAAAGTGCCAAAAATTATCGATTTTTCAATTGATTATTTACGTGCGGGTTTACATCAAGATACGTTTGCTGAATGTAAAATTACTCGTCAAGGACGCCGAGTTGCTAATGTTAGCATTAATTGCTGGCAGAAAAATCGTAAGCAGCTAATTGCTACTGCGAGAGCGCATTTCTTGCTTGATCAGTAGAAGTAACACACAGTTGATGCATAGATGAGCAAGCTGTTTGACACTGAGCCGACCATTTATTTTTAATACTTAAAAAAAGGAATTAATGATGACATTAAGAGTAATAATGATATCGCTAGCGTTAATGCTATCAGCCTGTGCTAATCATACCGCGGGAGTCATGGTTAGCTCTAATAGCGAAGTGAGAGTTGATAATAATTCTTTTGCGAGTAAAGTCGCTGTTGAGCAAGTCAATGTCAGAACGCAAGCGGATTTATTGCAAGGTTCTGCATTAATCATTAGCAAGGTGTCAACGGATTTAAGGCTGCAATATAAGTTTACTTGGTTTGATGTTGGTGGCTTTACCATTGAAGATGAAGCAAGCAGCTGGAAGTCATTAAAGCTACATGGCAAACAACAAATGCAGGTTAGCGCCGTTGCCCCTAATGCCAATGCAAGCCGTTTTGAAGTATATGTAAGAGAAGCATTCTCTAACTAAGTGTATCTTTTAAAATATAAAACACGCTTAATTGCGTGTTTTTTGTTTTATAGGCTTAGCTAATCATAAAAATATCTATGTGATAATTTTTTGTACTTAAATAGTTAATAAAAAGTGCCTGTTAGTGCTGTTGCACAGATGAAGGATAGTTTATAATCCGCCGCGCCAAGGGGTGTTTATCGTGTTGATAAACTGAGATGTCTAAAGACAAACCCTTAGAACCTGATCCGGCTCATACCGGCGTAGGAATAGGCTGCATGCTTTGCCGTAAATGTTAGTCATTAACTCAGTCATAAACCAAGTCGTAAACGAAAAACGACACCAATTTAATAACTGATAATTGTAATGACAGTCATGGATGCACATAACTAATTCACTATGCTTGCCGGATCTCAAAATTATAATTTGAGGTCCTATGTCTGTAATAAAATCTAAATCGCCACTAGCGATTGCCATTCTTGCCGTTTTATCCACTTCCGTTGTCGCTCAAACAGAAAATGTTGAACGCGTGGCGCCCGCTGCTGAAAAAATGGAAGTCATAGTGGTTAACGCTGACTTTAGTAATATAGCGCTAGAAAAAGTGCCATCCAGTGTTACCGTCATCGATAGCCAACAATTGCAAGATGAAGGCGCTCAACATTTTGAAGATGTATTAAACTCTATTGCTAATTTTAACTGGTCTGGCGGCAGCTCTCGACCTAAGTATTTCCAGATCCGTGGTGTGGGTGAGCAAGAAGAATATCAAGGTGCACCAAACTCTTCAGTCGGCTTTATTGTTGATGATATCGACTTATCCGGTATCGGCATGGTGTCGAGCATGTACGATATGCAACAAGTTGAAGTACTTCGTGGCCCACAAGGTACACAATATGGTGCTAACGCTTTAGCAGGTCTTATCTATTTAAAAAGTAACGATCCCACCGATGTGTTTGAACATGGTGCACAAGTCTCCCTTGGTGACGATGACTTACAAACCTTCTCCGGTTTTAGCTCTGGCCCAATAACTGACTCTGGTAAGCTACTTTATCGGGTGTCTTTAGAGCAGCATTCACAAAATGGCTACCGCGACAATACTTACCTTGAACGTGAAGATACCAATGGCCGTGATGAATTCACTGCCCGTGCTAAATTGCGTTGGTATGCTGCAGATGATGTGCAACTGGATTTAACCTTTTTACATGCTAATTTTGATAATGGCTATGATGCCTGGACGTTAGATAATAATGGCTTTGAAACTATTACCGATAAGCCTGGTGTTGATGCGCAAAAGACCACTGGTGCTGGCTTAAAAGCCACATTCAGCAGTTTTGAAAAGTTCGAACTCACCTCGTTAACTTCATTTGCACAAACCGATCATCACCATAATTATGACGGCGATTGGGCCAACCCTGATTACTGGGATTCGAAACAATGCAGCATTTATGATGATGACTGGAACGTGATTGGGACTGAGCCATGTGTTTATGATTACACCTGGGATAAACAGGGTGAGCGTAAAACCGTGTCACAGGAACTTCGTATCAGCTCAAACGAAGCTGGCCGAATTTTTAACGATTCGACTGATTGGTTAATGGGCTTATATGGCATGAACCTTCAAGAGGATAATGACTTATATTCTGAATACAATGGCTGGCCAGATGAAGTGCTGCAATCGGAATATGAAGCGACCAACTATGCTATTTTTGCTCAAACCGATACCCAGTTTAGTAATGGTTATGTATTTTCAGCTGGGGTTCGTTTAGAGCGTCGAGAAAGTGAATATTCAGACAGTAATGGTGATAAATTCTCACCTAGCGAAAACATGTGGGGCGGTCATTTAGCGCTATCTAAAGCCATAAACCAAGACCATAATACCTATCTGCGTATTGCTCGCGGTTACAAAGCGGGTGGCTTTAACATGAGTTTGCCAGCTGAATTAGCCGATAAAAAAGAGTTTGATACTGAAATCTTATATAACTACGAGTTAGGGCTCAAATCTTCGTGGTTACAAGGTCAATTAGACACCAACTTGGCATTCTTCTATATGGATCGACGTGATCAGCAAGTGGCGGCATCACAACAAGACCCTGATGATCAGCAGCGCTTCATTCTATTTACCGAAAATGCAGGTAGTGCTGAAAACTACGGCGCCGAAATCGACTTTACCTACTATGCCACCGATAACATTCAATTCTACGGTAGTGCAGGTTGGTTAGAAGCCACCTATGGTGATTATCAATACAAGGATAAATATGGCAATGTCGTAGATTTAACAGGTCGAGAGCAAGCCCATGCGCCAAAATTTACTTATAGCGCAGGCATGAGCTATGTCAGTGATTCTGGCTGGTTTACCAATTTAAATGCTAGCGGTAAAAGTGATTTTTACTACTCTGATAGTAACGAATCAAAGTCAGACGCTTATACTATTTTCAATGCTCGAGTGGGTTATGAAACACAAATGTGGTCAGCGTATTTATGGGGCCGCAACTTATTTGACGAGCAATATGGCACCAGAGGCTTCTACTTTGGTAATGAACCAGACTTAGATTGGGCCGATAAGCAATATGTACGTTTCGGCGATCCACGTCAGCTAGGTATTACCTTAAACGTCAAGTTTATGTAGCTTGGCTGCAAACTATGTTAATTAAAGGGGGCTGTTAACCTGTTGGGTTACAGTTGATTTATTTAATAATAACAATACTTAACACTAAATTGCCGTCATGTTTTGAAAAGTTTTTTACCTTAAACTTTGATAGACTATGACGGTATTTTTATCACGATTAAGGAATTTCCATGAAATTGACTGCCGAAATCAGCATGTATCCATTTAATGAAAACTATTTAGACCCGATAAAGTGGTTTATTGGCCGAGTAGATAGCTACCCTAATATTGAACGTAAAACCAATGCGATGGCGACTCAGGTGTGCGGTGAATACGCAGATGTGATGGCCATGCTAGCAACCGAAATGGAAGCGGCCCATCAAAAATGGGGCAAAGCAGTATTTGTATGTAAATTTATTGGTGGCGAGCTTGATTTAAGCCACACCGAATAACCTGTAAATTCATCATAGTAATGAAATAGTAGCCAACGTTATGTTATCTGAGATCGTTCAATCAATACAAATTGCCATTACTGAAGTGTCTGTAATGACAGGCTGGGAAGCTGTTGCAGTGATTCTGGCAATTGCGTATTTGATATTAGCCATGAAAACCAATATTTGGTGTTGGGCGGCAGCCTTTGCCAGTACTGCCATATACACAGTGCTGTTTTGGAATGTGTCATTGTTGATGGAATCAGTGCTAAATGTATATTACATGGCGATGGCGATTTATGGCTTTTGGCTGTGGCGCTATGGTGCTGACAGTCGTCATCAAACTGAACTGCCAATTATTAGTTGGTCTCTAAACAAACACTTAGTGATTATTGCCGTTACTAGTGGTGTATCCTTGATTGTGGGCTACTTAATGGCCACAAATACAAGTGCTTCGTTTCCATATCTTGATGCATTAACAACCTGTTTTGCGGTGATGACTACTTATCTAGTGGCGAAAAAGGTAATAGAAAATTGGTATTACTGGATGGTGATTAATTCGCTATCAATTTACTTATACCTTCAAAAAGGTTTAATGCTAACTTCTGGTTTACTTATCCTGTATTTATTTATGGCTGTCAGCGGTTACTTTATGTGGCGTAAAAAAATGCTGCAAAATCATGCACCAGATGATGCAGCCTTAGCAAGCTAATGGCTATTTAGATAATGAGTCACTTTAACCCATGGCAATGGCTACCTGCGGATATTAATCGCCAATTACCGAATATATTAGCCGATAAGATTGAAGCAGATTGTCATGGGGTTAAAGTGTTATCTGATGGATTAAGTAACCAAAACTTCCATATAGCCTTAAGTGATAGCGATTGGGTATTACGGGTTAATCAAGATAATGCCCCGTGGTGTGAACGAGACAACGAAGTGAGCAGTTGGCGCTTGGTTGAAGCCATTAATCGGGCGCCTAAATTAATTTGGCTTAGTGATGATAAACGCTTTTACCTAAGTCAGTTTATACCTGAAAATAATCACTTATGGTCAAATTATGTCGCCGAGTTTAGTTTTTATGATAACAAGCGCCCACAGCAGTCGGTGTTTGCGGCGCTAGACCCTGTTGCTCACCTACTGGGGTTATTAACCCCGCTATCAAAATTACCTTTGCCGACGAAACAAATTACCATGACTCAGCAATGGCAAGTTTATGTAAACTCATTATCTGACTTAGGCAACTCAATTGCTGATGCAAGCGTCGCAAACAAAGGCGATGCTGATGAAACTCAGGCGTTAGTGACATGGCAGCAGCTTTATCGAAAATTAACCAGTAAATATGCCCAAATGGCTATTTGGCTTGAACAACTAGAAACCTGCGTGATTTCGCCGCAGTTCTGTCACCGAGATTTGTCGCCGTATAATTTACTGTTTGATGGTAAACAACTTAAGTGTATTGATTTTGAATATTGCGCTGCCAGTCATCCGCTGTTTGATTTAGTCGCCGTGGTGGTGACGCATCAATTAACTCAAGAGCAAGTAAAACAACTGACGGAAAAATATCTACAACATCAGCTGAATTTGACTCATGATTGTACTGACTACCTCGCTGAAATGGCTCATTGCTTTTGGCTATTTGCCGCAGCTTGGGCTTTAATGATGGCAGCTAACCAGCAATTATCTCCTCAGCAATATTTTAACTTATTCAACAAATACCTATCTTTAGTGCCATAAGGCTATTATTCTTAACTTATGCTGTTTGTAGGGGAGAATGACCGTTGAAAAAGCCATTAATTCCAATATTACTTGTTATCTTTTTAGCAGGATGTTCCACCAAATTTAGTTACTTCTTTCTCGACTGGGCCATTGAGTGGCGCGTTGATGAATATGTAGAATTAGATAAATCTCAACAAGCTCAATTTGATAAGCTGCTAGATAAGTTTTTGCTTTGGCATCAACAGCAAGAATTGGCTCGCTATAGCGAGCAGCTGCAGCAACTTTCCGACAATATTAATAAACACACGCTCACCATTGAAATTTGGGAGCAACAAGTTACTGCAGCTAAAGCCCATTGGTTTCGTGTTTTTGAATTTTTACTACCCGATTTACTACCTATTATTACTAGCTTAAGCGATCAACAAGTTAAATCTATTATTACTCAGCTTAAACTTGATAATGATGAATTAAATGCCAAGTATGCAGGAAAAAACCAACTAGAATTAGTCGCCGATGCCAACAAAAGAACCATCAATCGGGTTGATGATTGGTTAGGAAGCACCACAGCAGAACAAGAAGTGTTAATTAAAGCGTTTAATCAACAGCGTTTAGCAACCCTTGATATGTGGCTAGAGTATCGACTTGAATGGTTACGTCAGTTTGAAACTGCGCTGAGTCAACGAGATGATACAGCCTTACTTGAGCAGAGAATGCGGTTATTAATGACCCAGCCAGATGAATTAAAATCGGCAATCTATCAGCAAAATGCAGATAGAAATACTCGATTATTTGGTCAGTTAATGATTGAAATTAATCACAGTTTATCCAGCAAGCAGCGCCGTCATTTAAACAAAAAAATAGTCACGTTAATTGAGGATTTACAAGATCTGTCTGACGATGTGGAGCGTTAATTTATAGCTGATGTAAATAGATGAAATAAAACTTGTTATTCCAAGGTCTAATGATGTAATTATCGCAGCAAGGTTAAGGAATTATCATGGTGAACCTTTATCAGCAATTTTTAAGTTTATTAAGGCACATTGAAGGCATAGCACCACTGGCTTTGCGACTTTATTTAGCCCCAGTATTAATGCAAGCAGGTTATAACAAGTTATCTAATTTTAGTGACACAGCGGCTTGGTTTGGTAATCCTGATTGGGGTTTAGGTATACCTATGCCTGAAGTCATGACCGCATTAGCTGCCGGCACCGAATTATTTGGCGGAGCGCTACTGCTGATAGGCTTAGCTACACGTTTAGTGGCCATCCCTATGATGGTAACCATGTTAGTTGCGGCGTTTGCGGTGCACATTAATAATGGCTGGTTGGCCATTGCTGATGCCAGTGCCTGGCTTGCTAACGATAATGTCACCGCTTCTGCTGAAAAGCTTGCTGCGGCTAAAGCACTTTTACAGCAACATGGTAATTACGAATGGCTCACAAGCTCAGGCAACTTTGTTATTTTAAATAATGGTATTGAGTTTGCCATAACCTATTTCATCATGTTGCTTGCGCTGTTATTTATGGGCGGAGGCCGATATACCAGCGTGGATCACTTTATTGCCAAGCGTGCTAGCTAGCGATTAATAACCTCATCTAACAATTTATCATGACATGTAAAAATCCCACTTTAATGTGGGATTTTTGTTAATATTCTTGAGAGATTAATTATCGGCGTGGACATGTGTCTGCGCAATGAAAAGACAGGGATTTTGCAATTGGACGCTTCAGAATTATTACTTACTCGCCAGTCAACACCTCGTTTAACAACGCCTGCGCCGAATGAACAACAATTGGACTTCATTCTTAATGCTGCTGCCAGAGTGCCAGATCACGGCGCTTTAACCCCTTGGGAATTTATTATCGCCACTGATGCAGGGTTAGAGACCTTAGCAGAGATATTTGTTACGGCGGCTAAGTCTAAAGGGGCGGATGAAACCTTTTTAACCAAAGTGAAAGGGATGCCACACCGAGCGCCAATGGTCATTACTGTCGTCGCTAAAAGTCAGTCACATCCTAAAGTGCCATTATTAGAGCAGCAGTTAGCCGCGGGCTGCGCCACCATGGCAATGCAACAAGCAGCGTTTTCTTTAGGATTGGGCGCAGTTTGGCGTACTGGTGACTTTGCTTTTAACGCGATGGTTAATCAAGGTTTGGGTATTGCCGCTGAAGATCAAATCGTGGGCTTTTTGTATATCGGCACCCCTGCGGTTAAAGCGCCGCTTAAACCGTTAAAACCAGGCCGACAATTCGCTCGATATTTATAACCTGTTTCTATGAAGTGGGCTTATCAACTTAATTGCTGAGCTCGAGAACAGTGCTAATTATAAAGGCGATCAAAAGCGTTAATAAAAATATAGTGACTCCAGTTGTGGAATCACTATATTTAATATTTTTAAATAAAAATGTTTGAGTTACCTAGGTCGGTGACTTTGCTCGTTATAATTAAATGTCTTAGTCGCTTGGGTCTAATGCATCTAACGGCAGCAAATTCTGATATAAGTAATAGCCTAACGGGCCTAAAAATAGGCTTATTGTTCCCCATAGATAACGTTTAACGTTATCTATCTTTGCTGCTGTGTTAATCGCGCGATAGCAAAACATAATATGCAATACGATTAACAGCGGTATGAGTACAAGCACCAAATCCATTTGTTCCATGTCTACATCCTTGGTTACTGCATGAGAGGATTACCTAAGCTTAATCCTATTTTGGAGATTAGCTGCTTAATCACTATAAAATCCATCTTATAGTTGACTTAACATAGCGCATTTACAGTACTTTTATCAATCATATATATGAATAACTATACAAAAGATTGATCTGTTGTTGCTAATATAAGCAGTTAGTAATATATCGACGCTATTTGAGGTAATGTTGCTGGGTTAAATCATCTAACCAGAGAGAGTGTTTTTTCATAACCATTTTAAATAAATCACTTTCTAGATGGATTTTGAGCCATTGTTTTACATTTTTATATGGGCTTTGCTGGAACCAGAGCTTATTAACATGTGCAAATTGTCTTACAAACGGAAAAATAGCGTAGTCAGCCATCGAGGGTGAGTCTGACAACAGTTGTTTATTATCAGACAGCTTTTCTTCTAAAATTTCAATGAATTCACAGGCTTTAATGCGGTAATACTCTTCAGGATACTCAAGGTGTCTATCAGCATACTTGTATTTGTCTAGCCAAGGTTTAAATTGAAAATCATTCAATTCAATCAGATCAATTGCTGCTTTATCGGTTATAGAGCAGACTAAGCTTACATAAGCACTGTTGCATAAATATTCAGTATCAGCACAAGAATAATGACTTAATACATACTTGAAGATATCAATGCTTTCGTCTAATACTTTAGGACGATTAATTTGCGGATCATTCAGTACTAATACTGGTACTGTGCCTTTTGGCGACAGCTTTAGCATTTCTGCAGGTTTATTACGTAACTCAATTTCTCTTAATTCAGGATTTAACGAACTTAAATGCAAGCCTATACGCGCTCTCATCGCATAAGGGCAGCGCCTGAAGGTATAAAGAATAGCGGAAGACATATATAACTAGACCTTGTTATCGTGAAGTAAACAATGAGTGAGCTTATTCTATGTTTTTTATCTGTGGGTGTGTGAACTTTTTGCTTAGGTTGTCGGTTGGTTTTGCGGGTTTGTTGAAACATATGTGTTTACTGACACGAACTGAAGACGCTGCATTACGCCTAGCTATGGTTGTGTGATTAAGTTACAATTTCGCGCCATAATTTGAGGTTGATCACTCTTTTGTGCTTATTTGTCCTTAATCGTTATTAATTGCACTGGAAATTAAGTTCCAGCTAGCGGAGATATTCATGTCACAAGTTGTCGTTTGCGTGTTATATAAGTTTGTTGCTTTACCGCATTTTGAATCAATAAAAGCGCCATTATTAGCCCATATGGAGCAACAAGAAATTAAAGGCACTTTATTACTGGCCAGTGAAGGTATTAACGGCACAGTAGCAGGCTCGCAACAAAGTATTGATAGCCTGTTAGCCTGGTTGGCGTCACAAGATGGCTTAAATGAAATTGTGTATAAATTATCCTTTGACGACAACATGCCATTTTACCGCACCAAAGTGAAACTCAAGAAAGAAATTGTCACTATGGGGGTTGAAGGGATTGATCCAAGGGAAGTGGTAGGGACATACGTTAAACCAAAAGATTGGAACAAACTGATCTCAGATCCTGAGGTGTTATTAGTCGATACCCGTAACGATTATGAAGTACAAATCGGCACCTTCAAAAATGCAGTTAACCCTGTAACTGAAACCTTCAGAGAGTTTCCTCAATACGTCAAAGAAAACCTCGATCCAACTAAGCACAAAAAAGTCGCCATGTTCTGTACCGGTGGCATTCGCTGTGAAAAATCCACCGCTTACCTTAAAGAGCAGGGTTTTGATGAGGTGTATCACCTTGAAGGCGGGATTTTAAAATACCTTGAAGAAGTGAACCAAGAGCAAAGCCTGTGGCAAGGTGAGTGTTTTGTATTTGATAATCGGGTGGCGGTAAATCATGATTTAGATAAAGGTATTTACGATCAATGTAATGCTTGCCGCATGCCAATCACACAAGAAGAAATGCAGACCCCAGCTTTTGTTCAAGGCGTCAGTTGTCCACACTGTATCGATAAAATTTCAGATGAGCAGCGTCAACGTTTTATTGAACGTGAAAGACAGGTTCAACTGGCTAAACAGCGTGGCGAAGCCCATATAGGTAGTGACGTTAAACAAGTTATTCAGCAAAGACGTCAATATAAAGAAAGCGTGAAGCTAGCCCAAAATGAAGCTAAATAATTAGAGTCACTAAAGGTCGATTAAGCCAGTTTGATGAAAGCATCCATTGTCATGTGGGTGCTTTTTGTATTGATTTTAGCTTTTTGAGGCTGATGTTATTTTTACTGTGCCTAAACAAGTCATTATTATAAATGAAACAGGTTGCTGGATTTAGCAGCGAAAGATTTGTTATTGCTAAAGTGAATAACAAATCTTAATCAGCTTATGTTATTTTTAGCATTGATCTAGAAATATAAAGTTGGAAGTTAATGTTTATTGGTTTTGATTACGGCAGTGCAAACTGCTCAGTGGGTATCGAGCAAGATGGTCAGGTGACACTTATTCCGATTAATGGTGATAGTTGTTTCTTATCTTCAACCTTATATGCCATGGATAGAGAACTTATCGCTGAAGCTGTTTATCACCGCATTGCGGATGAGTTAAAACCACAATATGGCCACTTGCGTTCATCGCAATTAAGCCGCGCCAGACAAGTCCGCCATGAGTTGGATATTTACCCAGACGAGCAAGTGGTATTTGTTGGTCCAGAAGCAATTGAAGCCTATTTGGAATTACCCGATGAAGGTTTTTACGTCCGGTCACCAAAATCATTTTTAGGCGCTAGTGGTTTAAGGGTCGATCAAGTGGCGTTATTTGAAGATATTGTCACCTTAATGATGCTTGAAGTGATGTCTCGGGCTAAAGCAGTAATTAAAGAGCCGATCACCAAAGCTGTCATTGGCCGACCTGTTAACTTTCAAGGTGTTGGCGGTGAGGAAAGTAATCAGCAAGCACAAGCTATTTTAGAAACAGCGGCTAAAAGAGCAGGCTTTGAACAAGTAAGCTTTTTATTTGAACCTATGGCTGCTGCGATGGATTATGAAGCGTCAATGACGTCCCACAAAACCGTACTAGTGGTTGATGTTGGCGGCGGCACCACCGATTGCTCTATGGTAAAAATGGGCCCAGAGTTACAACATAAAACCGATCGTAGTGATGATGTGCTTGGCCATAGTGGTCAGCGTGTTGGCGGTAATGATCTTGATATTGCCGTTGCCATGAACTGTTTTATGCCGCATTTAGGCCTAGGCTCTACATTAAAAAATAACCTTACAGTACCGCGACAACCATTTTGGAATGGCGTTGCTGTTAATGACATTAGTGCTCAGCGAGAATTTGGCTCTATTGCGACGGCTAAATTAATTGACGAACTCATTAAAGATGCCGAGCAACCAGCGCTTCTTAAACGACTTAAATCATTACGCTTGCATCAAATGAGCTATCAATTCGTTCGTCAAGCAGAGCAGTGCAAAATTGGCCTGTCACAGCAGACAGATTTTGATACAGATTTATCCTTTATTGAAGCGAACTTTGAGATTAATGTCTTACAGGATGCCTTTGAAGCTGCAGTTCAGCAACCTGTTAGCAAATTAATCACTATTATGAAGCAAGCTGTTGAGTCAGCAAGCGCCGAGCCTGATGTGGTTTATGTCACTGGCGGCACCGCAAAAAGTCCGGTGATCCACCAATGTATTTCAAGCCAATTTAGTGAAGCAGAAATTATTGTCGGCGACCATTTTGGCAGTGTAACCAGTGGTTTAGTGCGTTGGGCGGGTAAAGTTTTTCAGCACTAATTTTTTAGCTGTGATTTAACTGTAAGCATTTAAGCATAAGCCAGTTACAACAGGTGTTATTAATCGTGTTGTAGCCAGTAAGGATAAACATCAATATGGTTCGAGCAATGATTCAAAACACGCCGGTAAATAAAATAACTGCAATGGCATTAGTGCTAGGGACTAGCTTATTAACCATGAGTTGCAGTGACGATGTTGGCAAGGTGAGTTTAGGGATGTTTACCACCAAAGACATTAAACTTAATAAGATGGTTGACCCACTAGTACCTGGGGTAACTTGTCATGTTGCCAGTATCGAAGCGGATTTAAGCTTTTCAGATCCATCCGATTCATCTATTTCATGTCGTCAAACCGGTGAAATTACCTCGCAAATGATCGACGCTATTGATAAGTCGGCATCAGGTGAGATTGTATTTAAAAAGTCTAAAAGTATTTTCTTTAAAACCATGAAAATCAGACGTATTTTAGATGCAGAAAATCAAACTCTGATGTATGTGTCTTATTCGACCAAGGAAACATCGGGTAGTTACAAACACAGCTTATCTACGGTGCCATTATGGGGCACTAAAGCTTATCAACAGCCACAAGCGGCGTACTAGTTTTTAAGCTAACTCACACGATTATTAGCATGAGGAGGGTAAATGGATTGTCCTTATTGTAAACAACAGCTTCATGTTGACGCACTAAAGTGTTGCCATTGCTTAGAATATCTATCTGATCATATTTGTCCAGATTGCCACAGTAGCTTGCCTAAAGATGCTGTGGTGTGCCGCCATTGTCATTATCGATTCAGCCAAATTTCAATCAGTGCGACTGAATTAACCATGGCATTTAAAGCCGAATTATTGGCATCGGTTTTATTTCGATTTAGATTGTTACCCCAAGAAATCGAAACTGATGTGGATAAAATTTGCATCAATGCACCGGGGCTATTTCGTTTGTGGAATAACACCGATGAAGTCCCGTGGAATAAAGTTGCCGGATTTAATTATCGCAGCGGCATTATTTGGGACCGCATCGAAATTGAAACCCGCGGTCAAAAGCCCAGTGTCATTTTGGGCTTGTCAAAGCACAATAGTGAGCAGTTACGAAAATTACTGCAATCTATTGTTAATGCTAATTAATTTTCTACTCGTCACATTATTATTAAGCGTGTTCAGATAATAATGTGACGGGGTTAAAGTGAAAATTGACAAGCCTCTCCATCCATAAGCAATGTTTTAAATTGCCGCTAAAAATGCATCCTTTAAACTGTCGTCTCTACTTCAGGGTGATTTACAGCATCATGTTGCTCTGCTCTACGTAGCATTAGCGCAATCACTTTAGAACACACTAAAGCCACTGCGACCATCACTACCGCCATGATAGTTAACATTTGAAAATAGTCACCATACATGTTTTGGGCGATGTCTTGGGTCAAGACTTGTCCTTTTTCAAGGGCAATATGAGTTGATAGCACTGCGCCCACAATCCCACTTAAAGCGATTGCCACTGAAAATAGGCTAACAGAAAAGTTTTCAATATGTGCGGGGGCAACAGACAAAATAAATGCCACTACCATTGAGCCGACAATCACTTCAGCAAGCGCTTGAAAAAAGTGCACTGCAAAAAAGACTTCAGGTCTAATGGTGACATCTGGGCCGATGTTTGAGATGAAATAGGTTAATATCCCAAATGCGATAGCTGTCATCACAAACGCCACCGACACCTTGGTTGCAGTCGACAGGTTAATGCCTTTTTTCTCTAAGGCAGAAAAAGCCATGGCGACCACAGGACCGCCAACCATACACCAGAGTGGGTTCATCGCCATTGCCGCTTCTGGCTGCAGGGGAATAAAGCCAAACAAATTGCCGCTCAGGGTATTAATGGCAACAATGTTCATTGATGTCATCATTTGTCCGTAATACACGAAAAAGCAGGTCGTTAAAAAAGTGGCAATTAAAATGGTGCCCATTCTAAGTTTTTCTGCGTGACCTACCTGAAACATCAAAGCAATGAAGTAACCAATTGCCATTAAGCCAATGGCATAAACGATATTTTGTCCAATTTCCATATTTGAGAACATGAAAAACACTAGGCTAACCATGGCGAAAGAAATAACAGCAAAGCCAAACCAGGCTTTAATTGATAGTGATTTTTGATCGATAGGTTTTCCTAAAGCTGAAAAAGGCTTTTTGAGCACCACAAGAACGAATAGGGCAACAGCTGCCAATATGGCAGAAAGCATGAAACCGCCAGTAAAACCAATATACAGAATTAACATCGGGAACAAATACTGCCCAGCAAAGGCGCCAATATTATTGACCGAGTAATTGATTGGGAAACCTTGTTCAAACTCTTTTTGAGAGTTAAATGTTCTTCTATAAAGGCTTGGGTAAGATGGCGACATTAACCCGCGGCCATAACTAGCGAGTGCTATACCAGCCATTGCGGTAGGGACATGTAATGAGGATGCGCCCACGACCAGTAGAATATAACCGGTAACAAATGCAGCATAACTAATGGTGAGTGAGCGATAAGCACCGAGTAATTTATCGGCGATAAAACCGCCTGCAATAGCAAATAATGGCCCGATAGCGGCGAATGCGCCGACAACCATCATGGTCTCGGATTCACCGTAATTGAGTTCTTCTAGAAAAAAGCGCGTAAGGCTGACGAGCACGCCATAAAAAGATAAGCCAAAAAGCATTTGGCAGACCATCATCGACTTGTTGAGTTTATTCCACATTTTTTAGGCCCTGATATTTGTATGTCGCTAACGACAATTGCCCACGAGCACTGTGACTCATGAGAGAAAGGTCGTTGTTCACACCTTGATTGCAGCAAGGGAATTGAGGGAAATTAGCAATTGTTTGATGAACTTCTGAATCGCTTATGTAGGACGCGACCCTACAAAAAGGGCTAAGGATTTTGATGCTGACGATCCAAAGTGATTGGCTTAAAATAGCGTATAGGTTGATTAATTCAGCAGTGACGCCATGGGGGCATTATAAAACAGTCACATAAGCTATTTTCATTGAGATATTTACTGACGATAAATCAGCTTGATGCCATAAAGCCGCACAGCACAGAGCACCTAGGGTATTGAAGCAAGCTTAGATATTTGTTTGATTAAATTATTAGGCTTTACACGTCTGGATGATTTTTCAGCGCATTTTGAACCAGTAAGTAGGCGCGCCAGTAATTAAATATGCCGCCTAATAAAAATAGGATACTGCCCAGCATATATTGCCAAGCAAGAAAGTTGAGAATAAGCAGGTGATCATTTGGCGATTCAAAAGCCCACAGATAAGGGATAGAGGCCATACCATAGAGAACTGAGCCGACAATAAAGGTGATTGCTGTTAGGTTCATCAATTGCAGTAATTGCACCGATTCAGCCTTGATAATCAGTAACACATTGGCTGCAGCGCCAAGCACAAACAATGTGCTGCCAATGATAAACAACCAAGTGCCGAGGATCAGATCATCAACCGCAGGGAAATAAGATATTCGGCCAAAAACAAAACATAGGGTACCCAGCAGATAACTGATACCTGCAAAATATTCTAATTTTAAATCAATCCCGTGGGATGGCTGGCTTTTCCAATGTCGCCTGATCTCAGCCATATCGTGAACATTAACCGCTAAGTAAATCAGTGAAGCGGCAAGAAAAAACCAACCGCCAATATGGGCATATTCAGCCCGACTTGGGAAAAAAAAGAAACTGCCAATAACAAAAAGAATACCGCCGACTTTATAAGCAATTGCGTTGATGGTTTCCCAGCGAAATTGTGCTCTAAGTTCTTTCTTATTTGCAGTTAAATTAAGAATACGTCGACGATTTGAAAATATATGCGGCATGTAAGTTTTGTCTCGGTTCTGGGGGGAAGAGGTTTCTTAAGTTAGTTTTGCTCATAATCTACAAGTACATCAATAAATGTGTTTTACTGACGTTTGTTTAACCTAGGTGCCTAAGCGTCTAAATTAACGCTTCGATTTAAAAATTCTGCTACAACTGCCAAAGGATGATAAACCACAGCTGTGAATAAGTGAAATATTCAACTCCACATCAGCCTAATTATAATCGCTAGTTACATTTATTGTTAAAACGAGTTGTCGCGACAAGAGTTGGCGGTTTGGATACAAGAAACCCTTGATAAATGGATAAAACTGGATTGATGTTCGTATTATGCACAATCAAGGTGTCCTAGCAGAGGATGATTGGCACTTAATCGCTTGGAGTAATGCCTTAACTTATAGTCCAATATTTTCAGAAAATATAGTAGATAAATTTTCGCAAATTAGTAGTGAAACCTTTCTAATCATCGGCACTAGGGATAGAACAGGTCCTGGCCGAGGTTGGTTAAAAAAAGGTGTTAATAGAAAGCTTGGAGATGACCAAAACCTTGGCAAACAAGCTCAGGTAATGATTAAAGGTTCAAGCCTTATTGAGTTGGAAGGTTTAGGTCACATGCCACAATATGAAGATTATGATGCTTTTCATGCGGCATTTACTCAGGTGATTGATGAATAGTTTACTTTGTTAATTAGGGTGACTTATCTATTTTAGCCATTCAAAACATTAAAAAGGCCGAACATATTACACTGTTCGGCCTTTTTATTATCGATTATTTGTGTTGTTGATAAGCTCTAAATCAGGGCTTAGCGCTTAGATTCAACCTCGTTATAACGCTCAAATGCTGCGGTTAAGTCGGCTATAAGATCATCGGGATCTTCAAGGCCAATATGTAGGCGAATAAGCGGCTTGCTGGTGTCCCATGTGGTGGCAGTTCTAATTTTATCAATGCCAAAGACACCGAGAATTAAACTTTCATAACCGCCCCAAGAAAAGCCCATTTTGAAGTGACGCATGTTTTCTACAAAAGCGGTCACAGAGGCTAAGTTGCCTTGTTTGAGTACGAATGAGAATAAGCCATTACCGCCACTGAAATCTCGCTGGTAAAACTCATGGCCCGGACAAGTTTCAAACCCAGGGTGGCGCAAGTGATCCACTTCAGGTCTGGTGGCTAACCAATTAGCGACCTTTAAGGCATTTTTGTCATGTTGGGCCATTCTGACGCCTAAGGTGCGTAAACCTCTTGCGGCAAGATAAACATCATCTGGTGAAGTGGTTTGACCCATGATGTAACTGTTTTCACGCAGTTGTTCCCAGCAGGCTTCATTAGCGGTTGCTGTGCCCATCATCACATCAGAGTGACCAACAATGTATTTAGTGGCAGCTTGAATTGAAATATCAACGCCCATCTCAAATGGACGACAATTGATAGGCGAAGCCCAAGTGTTATCGAGCATGACGACCATATCATGTTCGTGTGCGATACGACTTAAAGTGGGAACATCTTGAATTTCCATGGTGATAGAGCCTGGTGATTCAAGGAATAACACCTTGGTGTTGGGTTTAATCAGCGCTTTAATCCCTTCACCAATTAACGGATCGTAATAGGTGGTTTCAATGCCAAAGCCAGCTAACAGCTTATTACATAAATCGCGGGTGGGTTCGTAAGCATTATCAACCATTAATAAATGGTCACCACTTTTTAAAAATGACAGTAACGCGCTGCTGATTGCTCCCGCACCTGACGGATACAAGGCGGTACCTACGCCACCTTCAAGTTCACTGATGGCTTGCTGAAATGAAAAATGCGTTGGGGTGCCACGGCGACCATAAAACATTTCGCCATTGGTTTTATTTTTAATGGCAAAACGCATGTCATCCATGGTGTCAAACACTACGGTTGAGGCGCGAAACACCGGTGGGTTAATAATCCCTTTGGTGTATTTTTTGTCTCTGCCGACACTGACGATTTGCGTGGCTAATTTGTCTTGCTGATTGCTCATAGATTCATTCCCAACTGGCACAACGGATGTTATGAATTATTGTTTTAGCCATCCTAACATCTATACGGCTAAAATAAAGGTTATTTTGAGTCTGCTAAGGGGAATATCAGCACGAACTTAACCCCACTGCCATCGGCTAGATTCTCAGCCTTAATGCTGCCTTGGTGAAACTCAGTCACTAATCTTGCAATGTACAAACCTAGCCCTAGATGCGGCTTGGCTTGCACGCCTTGTGGACGTATTGACACCATAGATTCAAAGATTTGCGCTGTCATGTCTGCAGGCAATAATGGCCCTTGGTTAGCCAGTTCGATAATCGCAGTTTTAGCGGTGCGTTTAAGTGTCAGCCTAATAGGATCATCAGTACTGAACTCAATGGCGTTATTAATCAGTTTATCCATCAGCTGCGCTATGTATTCAGGTACACCGAACATGATCATTGGGCCATCATCAATGTCTAGGGTAAATTGAGTTTCAGGGTAGGTATATTGATAACCTTGCATGCAGCCGCTAATGACTTCTGTTAAAGAAAACTGGCTTTGCTCTGCATGGGATAAACTGGCTTCTAAGCGGGTTGCTTCACTTAAGTTGTTTAAGATTAAATGCAAACGGCTGACACCTTCTTGAGCGCGAGCGACGTATTTTTCACTGCCAGGCTCAAGTTGTTGCAAGCTTAAATGCTCAAGGGATGAACGCACTACGGCAACTGGGGTACGTAGTTCGTGTGACAGCCTCGATGACATGTTCTCTAAGTAGTGGGTGTATTGACCTAAACGGCCAACAATATTGGCAAAGCTGCGAGATAAATCGCCAATTTCATCACGGGTTTTAGAGGGGACAATTTGTTGTCTCACTCGGCCTTGGCTATCGATAGCTTGTTCAGATTGATCTCTGAGTTTGCGAATGCGGCTTGAAATGCTGGATGCAAAGATAAACAGCGCCAAGGTGCCCATACTCATGATGGTTAAAATCACATTAAACAGTTTTTCTAGCGCGCGGTTACGCAGGGTACGAATTCCGTGGGTGGTTTCTTCAGCAATGACGGCGCCCATAACTTTATCATCAATCCAGATAGGACTGGCCGCGGCTAATACCACCGCTTTACTGTCAGGGGTTAAGCGCCAGGTTGAGCCTTGTTTTCCATTAAGGGCTTGTTGTATATGACTGCCACTTAACTCGGTTGAGTCTTGCAATGAATCGACAAAATCCTGCGGCGGTTTAGTGAGGATTTTATAATATAGCGGCAATAGGTAATCAGTTTTAAATTGCCCCCAAATGCTAGGCTCACGGGTGTCATCTAAGCTTGATGACCAAAGATTATTGCTGGCGCGAATGTCACCCGATTTAGCTAATACCCGGCCATGATTATCAACCACCCAAATACGCGAGCTGTTATGACTCATACCTTTGATAATATTTTCAATTTCAGGTGATGGCACTAAGACTGTGCCTAAATGCGCCACAGAATCGATAGCTGAGGTACCGATAATAGTATTCACTGTACGGGTTTGGCTGTCATCAACATTGTAAATGGCGAACCCGAGTTTACTGCCTAGCATATTTAGCGGCATTCTAAATTCAATGTTATAACCTCTATCGGTGGCAAGCCATTGTCCTTGAATGCGAATTTCTGGTGTTACGGGCATTGATTGAGTTGGATCTTGTGGCAGCTCAAAGGCACTTAACCAACCGTCTTGAGTGTTGGCGACAATATAACGCTTAAATTGGCCATCAGGTGTTTGAGTGGCAATCACTAAATGATCGTTTTTATCTACCCGTAAGCTATTTTTACTACGATAGACCAGATGCTTATCGGCAACCTCAAAAAATCCATATAAATAGCCGGCGTATTTACCCACCATGTGACTAAAGTGAATATCAACGACTTGGTTTTCATTACGATTAAAAATCACGTGATCAGTGCCATAATTGATCACTCTATGCTGATATTGCTGCCAATCAGTCAGTTTACCATCAAGTTGAATTGGCCCCGAAAGTGGATAGGCGTATAAGTCGCGGCCTTTTTCAACCTGACTTAAAAAACTGGCTTGGTGATTAAACAGTTTCGGGCGTTCATGCAATGCGGTGGCTAAGGCTTGAGTGGTGCCCACCAAGGTTTTTTCTTGGCCGTGGCGCAGGTATTTTTCCATTTCCCACACGTATTCATAGCCAAGCCAAGGTAAGCACAGCAAAAATAGCGATAAGATAACGACTTTAGCGCGCAGCCCTATGGGAATATTAAACATTAACTGACACTGTCCCAGCGGTAACCCATGCCATACACGGTATCGATGCAATTAAAGTCTTTATCTGCGCTTAAAAACTTTTTACGAATACGTTTAACGTGGGAGGTAATGGTACTGTCATCGACAAATATTTTAGCTTCTTGCATTAAGTCTTGGCGACTTCGCACATGACCTGGATGTTTTGCCATCGCGTGCACCATCCAAAACTCTGTCACGGTCAACTCTATAGGTTGCTGCTGCCAGTACACCTGAATACGGTTGCCATCAATGGTGAGCTTGCCGTGTTCAATCAGGTTATCTTCAACGATGGCTGCGCCAATCAGTTCTGAGCGTCTAAATAAAGCGGCAATACGAGCAATTAAGTGCGGAAAGCTGACATCTTTTGATAGGTAATCATCAGCGCCTAATCTAAGGCCGCAAACGGTATCAAAGTCACTGTCTCGGGCGGTTAAAAAGATAATCGGTAAACTGCTAGACATAGATCGCAGCGACTGACATAAGGTAAAGCCGCCATCTATTTCGGTCTCAAGGCCAATATCAATAATGGCTAGGTCAGGTAAACGGGCATTAAAAGCCAACATGGCAGCAGGGCGGTTGGCATAACCCTGCACGCTATAGCCTTGTTGTTGCAGTAACTCTTTATAGTTTTCTCTAATGGCTACTTCATCTTCTACAATCGCAATTCTTTTCATATCACCATCTTTGTTTTGTCTTATATGGCTGACTATACATTATTTTTATGGCCAAAAAAGCGCTCCCTAGCAATTGCCATATTGTTGCCACATTTCATCGCTACATTGCCACTTTTACGCCCCTTAATTGCCATTTCAATGCTGTTTAATAGTTTCATCGAATGAGCAAACGCACTTCATTCAAATTGAATTATTAATCTGAAATAAAGGACAACACCATGAAAAAGCAATTAATCGCCATCGCAATCATCAGCAGTTTATCGATCGCCAACATCACTCACTTACACGCAGAAGAAATGAAACCAGCGATTGATTCAACCATTGATTCAAGTGATGTTTTAGCACAAACACCAGAAAGAGAGCACACAGAAGAGTTAGTCGGCTTGTCATCTGGGGCCATATTAGGCGCTGTGGTAGGCGGACCTGTTGGCGCCATCGTTGGCAGCTTTGTTGGAGTACTTATTGGTAAGACTGTGGGTGATGATTCAGAGATTGAAACTCAAAATGAGTTACTCGCCGATCAACAACAAGCAATCGAGCTGCAAACATATGAACTTACGGCGCTACATGAAAAGCAACAGTCTTTGGCGGAGGTCAATGATGAGTATATACAAGTGCAGACGCAATTAGCTGATTTGCGCCAAGCTCAAGAGCAAAAAATGCAAGAGTTGGCCATCGGGTTAAATGTGCAATTCAAAACCGGCTCAGCGACTATCGAGCCACATTTTGAACAACAACTCGATGATGTTGCTTATGTGATGGCATTATCACCTGATTTAATGTTGGATTTAACCGGTTACGCTGACCGCCGCGGTGACAGTAAATTTAACCAAGCACTATCAGAGCAGCGTTTAATAGCAGTGACCAAGTATTTGGCTAATCAAGGCATAGCTGATGAACGCTTACATGCCAAAGCCTATGGCGCGACAGCGCCTTTACATGAGCAACAAAATTTTGAAAACGACTTTTTTGATCGCCGCGTGACTTTAAAAATTATCCCTGTGGGTGAAGCTTTAGCCGCTAATTAATATGACGAAAATTCAGTGTAAACCTTGGACTGGTGAGAATGCTGGTTTTGAGGTTTACGCTAATTTCATGGAGAGAAAACAATGAATATTAGTGTTAATCGTCATAGGGTGCATTACCTTTGCTCGAGCTTAATTTTACTGGCTTTAGTGATTTTGAATGTGCTATTTCCAGTATATGCAATGCCAACAAGTAAAGCAGATGGGCGCTCTGATGAGATAACCCAGGGCGTGCTTGAATATATACAAGAGGGTGAAATCCACCATAGCCTGCCTTTATCCACCGATGTGTCAATGAAAGTATCTGGCTGGGTTAATCGCGTTAAGGTTAAGCAAACCTTTACCAATAACACCCAAGGCTTTATAAACGGTAAGTATCATTTTCCGTTATCCCACAATGGAGCGGTGGATCAAATGCGGTTAGTCATTGGCGAGCGTATTATTGAAGGCGAAGTACAACCAAAATTACAAGCCAAAGCCACCTTTGAAAAAGCCAAAGCTGCAGGTAAACGTGCCAGTTTAGTGAGTCAGCAAAGGGTGAATATTTTTACCACAGAAGTGGCGAATTTAGCCCCTAACGAGACTTTAACTGTTGAGATAAGTTATCAAGAAAAACTTAATTATAAAGAGGGTCAGTTTAGTTTACGGTTTCCAATGACCATTACGCCGCGTTATTCGCCAACAGCTTTATCAGAGCAAGTTTTAGTCGGTAATAGTGCTAGCAGTCAGAGTTCTAGTGAAAGTCCTAGTCGGCAACAGCGCCATAACCATTTGGGCATATTTGATTCTATTGCTGAAATGCTACCTGAGATGCTAACCGGCTTTAATTTGAATAACTTTGCAGAAGGGGCTGTAACTGATGATGCCTCTTCGGATTCTGCTGGTAATATCATGGTTAATATTAATGTCGAATTAAATACAGGTTTTGAACTTGGTGCGGTAACCAGTCCGTATCACAAAATTAAAGCAGCGCCAGTGGTAGGCAAGCAACAATGGATGGTAGAACTTGATCGCGCTGTGGTCGCCAATCAAGATTTTGTATTGAATTGGAAGCCTGTTGATGCAGCTAAATCGCATGCTGCAAATCATGCTGAGGTGGCGTTGCCGCTGCCATCAGTGTTCATTCAACAAGGATTAACTCATCAATCAGCTGAACTTACGTCAGCTAAAAACAAGGTCAAAAATCAAGATTATTACGGCTTAGTGATGTTAACGCCGCCACAAGTTAAAACGTATAGTGGCGTCACTCCTCGGGAGTTAATTCTGGTTATTGATACCTCTGGCTCAATGGAAGGGGACTCTATAGTGCAAGCCAAACAGGCTTTACTGTCTGCGCTTGCAGGTTTAAGAACTGAAGATAAGTTTAATATTATTGGATTTAATCATCAGCTAACAAAACTATCTGCATCATCTTTGAAAGTTAACAGCCGTAATATTGCTAAAGCCAATCAATTTGTCCAAGGATTACAAGCCAATGGCGGCACTGAAATTAGCATGGCGCTTTCTGCATCTTTGCTAATTCAACATCAAAGCAATCAAGTAAGGAGTGAAAACGCGCTACGTCAGGTGATATTTATTACTGACGGCGCGGTGAGTAACGAACAGGGCTTATTCAAGCAAATAGAAGCTGACTTAGGCCAAAGCAGACTATTCACTGTCGGGATTGGCTCAGCCCCGAATGGGCATTTTATGGAGCGCGCTGCCATGTTTGGCCGTGGCACTTACACCTACATTGGTAAAACAGCTGAGGTAAAACAAAAAATCGATGGGTTACTGCAAAAGATTGAGCAACCAGTGGCAACAGATGTAAAAGTCACTTATCAAGACGGCACAATCCCTGATTACTGGCCGGCAAAAATCCCTGACTTATATAATGATGAACCAATCTTAGTCAGCTTTAAATCTCCGGCATACAATCAGCAAGATATTGTTATATCAGGCGTGACTAATGGCGAATATTGGCAGCTGCAAGCACGCAACCCGCAACAGGCTAGTCATTTAGATAATTCAGACATTGAGGCCGCAGGGTTAGATCTTATCTGGGCTAATGCGCAAATCAATGCCATTGAAGCTACCCAAACTAGGGCGAATAGTGAACGTATAAAGCAGCAAGTGGAAGCATTAGGAATGAAGTATCATCTGGTGACCTCACAAACAAGTCTAGTAGCGGTAGATAAAAGCCAGGTTAACTTTACCCCTGAATTTAACGCTGATTATCAAGTTAAGCCACATTTACCAAAGGGATTACAAAAAGCAGGTGTCTTACCGCAAACAGCAACATCGAGCCGTTTGAATATACTCATTGGATTAAGCTTTTTATTGATTGCGCTTTTGCATGGACTTTGGCTTAAGCTGTGTCTTCCTGGTCAGCGGTTAACCATACCTAAGCATAAATAAGGAGCGCTGCGTTGATAAGTTTAAAAATGCTCATCCCTGGTTGTTTAGCCGTCTTAGGAGTCAGTTTTTTATCACATGGAGCCTATATGCAAGTTAAAGCGAATTTTGCGCAATATTTAATTGAGCAAGCATGGAATAAAACCTTGCAAGACCAAACACCCCATAAGCCTTGGAGCTGGGCTGATACGCATCCAGTTGGCAAGTTAATGCTTTATGCAGATAAAGAAACAGATGTTTATCCTGTAGGGGATCCTATGTTTGTGCTAGCGGGGGCTTCGGGCCGAAATTTGGCGTTTGGCCCAAGCTTGATGCTTAAAGGTGCAGGGGTTGGAGAGGTTGGTAATACAATCATTGCTGGCCACAGAGACACCCATTTTTCACACTTAAAAAATGTTAAAAAAGGCGACATCGTAGAATTAGAAACCGCAATTGGGCAAATACAAAGTTACTTAATAACCGGCATCGATATAGTACATGAAACGCAAACAGAGATACTCGATATGACGGCGGATAATCAGCTAACATTGATAACCTGTTACCCGTTTGAAGACTTGTCTGCAAGCAGTGATTACCGTTACGTGGTAACGGCAAAACAAGTAAATCACAGTTAGTTGTTTTAATTGGACGGTTTAATTTAACTCGCTACTTAATCGCTTTAACTATATAGGCATGACTCTATTACGCCCTAATCTTTTTGCTTGATATAACAACTGGTCAGCAGCCTCAATTAGCTGACTAGTTGTTTGATTTTCTTGCCACTGCACCACACCAAATGACGCATTGATATTATCAATTCGAGTGTCACTGCGCCTGTCTTTGACCCTGAGTTTTTCAATGGAGCGTCTCATGGCTTCGGCTAATTGTCTGGCGATCCTTAATTGGCTATTTGGGACGATAATGGCAAACTCTTCACCGCCAAAACGGTATAACTTTACCCCTTCTCGACAAGATTCCTGTAGCCGTTTGGCTACCACTCTAAGTACTAAGTCCCCAAGCTGGTGGCCATAAGTATCATTAAATAGTTTAAAGTTATCAATGTCAGCCATAATCAAGCAGCAGCCTTGGGGCGATTGTGCAATAACCGCATTAATATCGTCATTAAAGGCGCGACGATTTAACGTTTCGGTGAGTGCATCATACAAAACATCTTTTTCTGTTTTAGCCAGCTTTTGTTTTAAAATATTAATCTCGGACTGCGCTTTATTGAGTTGTTCAGTAAAACTCTTGCTACTTGATTGAATACGCGAAGATTCTTTAACCATACTGCGCACCACAGTGACCAATTGTTCCAGTGAAAAATCTTGGTTTTCAAACTCAGTTAATTTACGGACATTTTTTTGTATTTGAGATTGAAAAGTACGGGTGTCATGATGGGTATCTTTGATTGATTGAGATAACTCGCACACCATAGCATCAAGATTTTGACGCATAGTTCTGACATCTAACTCAACAGGATCGGCGATATGTTCTCGATACAGTAACTCACTTGAAACTGGTGAATATTGTTGATTTAGCTTAATATTTTCATCAAGTGCCAGATTTAGCTTAGGATTGGTTTCGCTAACATAGGCATACCAAAGTGCATAATTGGTTGGTGTTGTTGGAATGCTGTGTTTTAGCATTAAAGGTACGGCTTTTTTTAGATGAAGCGCGGCCGTTTTCAATAAATCGTTAGACATTCAATCCCTCAACAAAATAGGTAATAAAGCGAATGAACCAATTAGGTTTATCAATGAAATATAACAATTAATTAATGTGATAGATATTTTGTTAGTAAGTTTTTTGATAAACAGGCAAACCTTAAATAAAGTTTGCCCGTTTATTGATTGAAGATAAGATATTTTGCCGTGATTAAAAATGTAGTTGTTTAAAAGCGGTAGGACACTGCAAACATGGGGCCGGTGAAACCATAGTTTATGTTGTAATCTAGGGTACGATATTCTTCATCTAAAATACTTCTAGATTGTTCAATATCAACATCGACATCATAATAGTTATACGCCAGTGCTAATTGCCAGTTATCGCTAATTTTTGCCTGCACGCCAGCCCTGATGTCGACTAACGAACCTTTAAAATTATCATATTTGATCGCAAAATATTGAACATGGGCGCCAAATGTCCAACCAGGATAAAATTCATAGTTACCATATAAGCCGATATTAGGCAGAGGCGCAGTGATTGCGTTATCAACAACTTTTGGAGTAAAGGTCGTCGTATCACACAAACTATTGGGGTCACTGTGACCTTCACATAAACTAATATTGCCTTCGAAAATGGTTTCAACAAACATGGTGTGAATACCAATCGATGCGCCGACAAAATATTGTTCACCTTGCCAAATATCATAACCATAACCTAAACGGAGAATATCGATATTTAACGTGGTGGAAATAGTGGCACTACCATCAATAAGGTAATTCTGATCATTATCGCCAAATTCAGGGATTTCAATATCAAACCCCAGTTGTGGGGTTTCAGCATCTCGATGTAGAGATTTCCAATCAAGGTAAATATTATGACGGTCTTTGAAGTGATAGCGGAATTCGAAAAAAGGTAGAAATTGATCTTCTGTTAAAAGTAAGTCGTCTTCAAAATCAAGCAAATAGTAATTACCTGTATCTCTGGCACTTTTAACTAACATGGTGGAATCTGTATTGGCATAAAAAGCCCCGAGAGTAAATTTATACTCGTCAGCAGACACACTGTTAGATATACATAGGGCTGTCAATAGACCGATAGGGACTCGCTTTAACATTATTTCTCCGCACTCTATGGGGCTCATTTGGGGTAATAAATGAGGGTCGTGCATTATTATTTTTTTAGTTTTACTAGGCTAATATCTTAGCGCTGAAATATATTAGCATTATGTAAGCAAATGTGAAGTTTTTGTTGCTAAAGCGGTGGTTTTTTTGATCTAGTACAGGTTAACAAGCGTATTGGGCTAAAAACAAACGAAAGTCGCATTAAACCAGCTTGTTTAATGCGCATTTATAACCATACCTGATAATAACTACATCGTAGAGGGGCGCAGAATTGCTGTGGCTGATTGACAAGATTAAAAAGTAAAAGAGACTAATTCAGCACATAGGCATTAATCAAAATACATGCCCAAGTGATCCCACATAGGGCTAGGCTCATAAATACTGCTGCAGAGGCAGTATCTTTGGCTTGGCCACTTAAGGGATGAATTTCATCACTAATGCGATCCACTACAGCTTCAATTGCAGAGTTAACTAATTCGGTGATCAGAACAATAAATAAAGTCATGATTAACAGCAACTTTTCAATAAGGCTGACATCGACCATAATAGCCACTGGCAGTAAAATCCCCGCTAAAATCAGTTCTTGTCTGAATGCTGCTTCGTTAACCCATGCACTTTTAAGCCCTTTAAATGAAAAACCTGTCGCACGTAAGACACGTTTTAATCCATGATTGTTTTCAGGTTTCATATTGGCTGACTTAGTCCCTAAATGGTTTGGTGGATGATGGTCCAATTGATGACAAAAGTAGCCAAACATTGGCTAACTTATGGCAGTTTATTGATCATGCACTAAAATTGCTAATCAATTTGTTTAATTATTAGTTTACTTTTACGGCAACAGGATGTTGTTCCAAATACCAGCAAGGATGCAGCTATGTCTATTTTTTTATCAAAAACTATTGCTACGCCAGTGTCAGCTCTGTCGTTGATAGTAATTATATTGGCTGATTTTATAAGGCGTAATATATCAATCATCATGACAGTATTGAGTCTCTTTGCGCCCCCCATATTGTTTGCTGCAGATAAGCCAGCAATCCAACTTGCTACCAAAATCACTGAAGGAATTGATATTAATCAATATTATGTCAGTGAAAAGTTAGATGGTGTACGTGGTTATTGGACTGGGGACAAAATGCTTTCACGTTCAGGTCGAGAGTTCATTTTACCGCAATGGTTCGTGGCAGATTTTCCCAAGCAGGTTTTAGAAGGGGAGTTATGGCTAGGAAGAGCAAGCTTTGAAGCCATGTCAGGGCTTGCACGAAAAAATATCCCAGACAGTGAAATGTGGCGGCAAGTGAAGTTTATGCTGTTTGACTTACCTGAACATGGGGGCATGTTTCGTGACAGATACATAGCACTGCAACAGCTGGCCAAGCAGTCTAAATATCTGCAAGTCATACCCCAAGAAACGATAACCTCTGACACCATGCTGTATAAAAAACTGGATTTAGTCGTGAGTGCCCAAGGTGAAGGGCTAATGCTTCATCGCAAGCAAGCTTTTTATAAAGTAGGTCGCAGCCAAGATATTATGAAATTAAAACCCAAATATGATGCTGAAGCCATTGTTATTAAGCATATTGAAGGCAAGGGGAAATATACCGGTATGCTAGGGGCAATAGTTGTCAGCATGCCCGATGGGCTTGAGTTTAAAATCGGTAGCGGCTTTAGCTATGAACAAAGGCGTAAGCCGCCCCAAATAGGCGCAACGATAACTTATCAGTACTTAGGTCTAACCAAAAATGGTGTGCCACGATTCGCTCATTTTTTAAGAGAAAGACCTAAAATGTGATAGACATAAAAACAATTTTTAATACGCTGAAAAAGGAACTTATGTGAATACAATTAACTCGGTACTATTCGTATGCCTAGGTAACATCTGCCGCTCACCTAGCGCTGAAGCTGTGTTTCGTAGTAAAGCGGCTGAATATGGCTTAGTCATCGAGATTGCCTCTGCTGGCACCTTAGCTTACCACCAAGGTAATGCGCCCGATCCGCGCGCGATTAAAGCGGGCAATGCCAGAGGCTTAGACTTTTCAGGCATGTATGCAAGGCAAATCGCTCAGGCTGATTTTGAAAAATTTGATTTAATACTGGCTGCAGATAATTTTAACTTAAAGGACTTGCAGGCAATATGCCCGCAAGAACATCAACATAAGCTTAAATTAATGCTTAGTTATATGAGTGACGATGTAGCTGATTTTGATGAACTGAGTATGGATAAGTTTTCCCTTGAGCAAGTGAATCATGCCAAGGAAGTTCCTGACCCTTACTATGGCGGCACTAATGGTTTTGAAACGGTTTTGGACTTACTGGAGTCTAGCCTTGATAATTTAGCAAAGCAGATAGCGAAAAACCGTTAATATTATCTATACATATTCGCTCTTTAACGGGTAAAAACAATAAAGGCTTAGCATTGCTGCTAAGCCTTTATTTTAAATATGTCGTTTATCAAACACATTGCAGATAAGCTGGATGTTTTTGTTAAAGCCTTATTCGCCTTGGTGACGTTTACCTGATCGTTTCAGATTTTCTTGCTCTAATTTCTGCTGCTTAATAGCTTCTTTTTCAGCCAACACTCTAGCGACTTCTTCTTTCTCGATTTCGGCCATTTCAGGGGTTTCAAGGGTAAGTAGCCCTGTTTTGCCAGAGCGGAATTCATGTAACAGTAATTCTGATGCTTTATGTAAATCGATACGGCCACCAGGTCTTAGTGCTCCGCGCTTACGGCCAATTTCTTCAAGTAATTCAATGTCGGTTTCTGGCAATGATTTAAGCTTATAACGCTCACAAATTTCTTGTGGGTAAGCTTTTAAGAAATATTCAGCAGCAAACATGGCAACGTCTTCATATTCCATTGCGGTGTCTTTAATTGCACCAGTAACAGCAAGGCGGTAGCTACTGGCTTCGTTATCTACTTTAGGCCATAAAATACCCGGCGTATCTGATAGTACGATGCCATTTCGTAAATTAATTCGTTGTTGACGTTTAGTTACAGCTGGCTCATTACCGGTTTTAGCAATGGTTCTACCTGCAAGTGTATTAATGATGGTAGATTTACCAACGTTAGGGATCCCCATGATCATGGTACGAATATCTTTTTCGATTTTGTCTCTGGCAGGTACCAGTTTGCGGCAGATATCAGGAATGTTTTTGACCTGACCAGGTTGTAGTGTGGTGATAGCAGTGGCTTTTACGCCTTGTTCCTGCTCAAGGTACTCAATCCAACGCGCCGTGACTTTTGGATCTGCTAAGTCAGACTTGTTCAGTAGTTTGATACATGGCTTATCGCCCCTTAGCTTAGAAACCATTGGGTTTTCACTACTGTAAGGAATACGGGCATCAAGCACCTCAATAACAAGATCGACTTGAGGCATTGCCTCTTCAATCTCTTTACGAGCTTTATGCATGTGACCTGGATACCATTGAATTGCCATGATTTTGCCTTTTATAAATCTACTACTAACAAAGGGGGCATATTCTACCTTGTTATGAGTAAAAATGATAAAAAAAAGCGCCTATTGGCGCTTTAATATCATTAACGATGTCACTAAATAAGCAGTAGGGTTAAATAACCCCAAGCTCACGCAGTCTTTCCATTAAGTAGCTGTCAGCGGTGTGACGCTCTGACAATACTACTTCTGGATTTGGGTGTAAGAATAGTGGTAATGAAATTCTTGATTTAGTTTTATCACTGCCTTGAGGGTTAATCACCCGATGTGACGTTGAAGGGTAGTAACCTGCTGATGCCTCTTGTAGCATATCACCGATATTGATAATGATATTACCAAAGTCACTGGGTACATCAACCCAGTTACCTTCTTTGGTTTTAACTTGTAGTCCTGGCTCATTGGCAGCAGGTAGTACAGTAATAAGGTTTATGTCCTCATGTGCAGCAGCTCTGATAGCGCCTAACTCTTCATCGCCAAGCATTGGCGGGTAGTGCAGTACTCTTAATAATGTCTTCTGACTATTTTCAATCATTTGTGGTAATGGCATTGAGAATTTGTCAGCAATATCCTTAGGTGCGTACTCTTCAATCCAGCCGAGTAACTCTGCTGCTAGCGCGTTGGCATGTGCATAATAGGCTAAGATATTTTGTTTTAACGATTCAGGAATACGGCCCCAAGGATAAACGTGAAAATATTCTTTGATATCTTTTACGCTATGGCCTTTAGCGGTTTCTGAAATTGAAGCAGGGAAAAATCCATCTTGGGTTTCTGGTTTAAATAGATAATCATTTTTTTGTTCAGATTGAAAAAAGGCATACCACTCTTGATAAATTTTTTCGACCAGTTCTTGACTGACTGGGTGGTTAGAAAGAACGCCAAACCCGGTTTCTCTTAATGAAGCGACAAACTGTTGTGGACAATCTTTTGCGCGGTAATCAATTGTTTCTAGTTTCATATTTTTCTTCTATTGTTTTTATTTGACCCAGCGCGATTCTAACCTTGGTCACACTTTGTCGCAATTTTTTGATGCGAAATATGTCTTGGTCAGTCGAAATAGTGATCTTAATTGTGCATACTGCCATAGTTGTAATACTTGCAGTACAGTAAACCTAATCAAAACAGAAGTAGAGATGGAACTCATGAAGCAGTTAACGGAATTCGAAAAGTATGTGATTGAACAAAAAGGAACTGAGCAACCTTTTAGCGGCGAATACGTCAAACATGATGCCCCAGGGGTGTATTTATGCAAAAAGTGCTTAGCGCCTCTGTATAAAAGTGAGCATAAATTTAATGCTCATTGTGGTTGGCCTGCTTTTGATGATGAAATACCGGGAGCAATTGACCGAACTCCCGATGAAGATGGCCATCGAATCGAAATCACCTGCCGAAAATGTGACGGCCACCTAGGGCATATATTTGAAGGCGAAATGTTAACCGCTAAAAATATCCGTCACTGTGTCAATTCTGTTTCGATGATATTTCAAACGGCAGATGAATTACAAAAAGTAAATAGTAATCAGTTTGCTACTTTTGGCGCGGGCTGTTTTTGGTGCATTGAAGCGGTATTTAATGAGTTAAAGGGAGTGATTGAGGTAACGCCAGGCTACAGTGGCGGTAGTGGTAGCGATGCAAATTATATGGCGGTATGTTCTGGTGATACTGGACATGCTGAAGTTATATTGGTGGAATTTGATCCTAGTATCATTAGTTACCAAAGCTTACTGGCGGTTTTCTTTGCCATTCACAATCCCACCACCTTAAATCAGCAGGGTAATGATAAAGGTCCGCAATACCGTTCAGTTATTTTTACTCATTCAACAGAGCAGGTTGATCAAGCGACCATCGCTATTAGTAAACTAATTCAGCAAGCCATTTGGCCTAAACCTATAGTGACCGAAGTTGCCATGTTCGAAGCTTTTTATCCTGCAGAAAGTGTTCACGAAAATTATTATGCTAATAATGCTGAGCAGCCATATTGTGAGTTAATTATTAAACCAAAATTTGAAATGGCGATGAAACGATTTGAGCAGTTGTTAAAGGACACTGATAAATAATGACTAGCTAAGGTTAGTTTACATCGGCAACAAAAAAGGCGAACTGAGTTCGCCTTTTTTAATGTGTAAACCTAACGATTAAGAGTCTAATGCGTCGTCAGCCACTTTGTAATGGGGATCTTCAATCACATTGACCTCGACTAACGCTCTAGCTTTATGGAGTAAATCTTTACAATCACCGCTCAAATGGCGCAAGTGTAACTTCTTACCGGCAGCAAGATAACGCTCTGCTAAGGTGTCAATTGCATCGAGGGCAGAATGATCTGCAACCCGTGAGTTTTGGAAGTCTACGATAATGTCTTCAGGATCATTCTCTGCGTCAAACAGCTCTAAGAAATTAGATACCGAACCAAAAAATAACGGTCCATTTAATTTGTAAACTTTCCAACCGTTGGCATCAATATTGGTTTCAACATTAATATGTTTGGCATGCTCCCAAGCAAAGACTAATGCAGACACAATAACGCCGACAAATACTGCGAAGGCTAAATCTGTGAACACGGTTACCGTTGTTACTAACACAATGACAAACGCATCATGCTTAGGCACTTTGCCCATGACTTTGAAACTGGCCCATTCAAAGGTACCTAAAACGACAATGAACATAACCCCAACTAATGCAGCTAACGGAATTATTTCAATAAAGGCTGCACCAAATAAGATAAATGCCAATAAAGCGAGTGCTGCAGTGATCCCTGATAATCGTCCACGACCGCCAGAGTTGATGTTAATCATCGATTGTCCAATCATCGCACAGCCACCCATAGCGCCGAAAAAGCCACTGGTAATATTACCAACACCTTGACCAACACATTCTTTGTTACCTTTACCACGGCTGTTAGTCATTTCATCAATAACGGTTAGCGTCAGCAATGATTCAATCAAGCCTACAGCAGCAAGAATACAGGCATAAGGCAGAATGATATAAAGCGTTTCTAGCGTGAATGGGACACTTGGGATAGCAAAGCTTGGCAGGCTACCTGCAATTGTTGCTTGTTCATCGCCGCTCATGGTTTTTAAGAAATCGAGTACATTGCGAGTATCTAAATCTAAGCCTACAACCAATGCCGTTACCGTTAAAATAGCCACCAATGAAGAAGGGATAGCAGTGGTTATTTTGGGTAAGAAGTGAATGATCGCCATAGTTAGTGCCACTAAAGCTAACATAATCATTAGGGGCTCTTGTGCAAGCCATACCATGTTGCCAGCAGCATCTTTTACTTTAAATTGGCCTAATTGTGCAAGGAAAATCACAATGGCTAAGCCATTCACAAAACCTATCATCACAGGATAAGGAACAATACGGATAAATTTACCCAGTTTAAAAATACCGGCAGAAATTTGTATTATCCCTGCCAGTACTACTGCGGCAAATAGGTATTGAACACCATGTTCAACCACCAGTGATACCATAACAACAGCCATCGCGCCGGTAGCGCCAGAAATCATCCCAGGACGGCCACCAATAACAGCAGTAATTAGCCCCATGATGAAGGCTGCGTAAAGTCCTACCATAGGCTCAACTTGTGCGACAAAAGCAAAAGCAACGGCTTCAGGAATAAGCGCGAGTGCAACGGTTAAACCAGATAATATATCTGCTTTGCCGCTACTGGTTTTATGACGTAGTAGATCGAACATTTAACCTCTGAAATCTATTGATGTGTTTGATAATAAAAGTGTGAGCATGTTAACAAAAATGACAAACCTTCTAAACCTGAAATTAAACTTAATTTGTGCTAATTCGTATCGTTAGGGTTTTAGAGAGAATTTTTAAGAGGATAAGCTAAGCTTGATATTTTCGTTAGTAACAGAAAAACTAGATCACAGCTGAGGTTTTATAATCAGGATTAATATCAAGGCTTGATAAGGGCTGGTAGTTTGAACAGTCTCTAAGTTTTTAGTAAAAGTTAAGCATAAAAAACCACGCTAAGAAGCGTGGTTTTTATTACCATCAAAGGTGAATGCTAACAGTTATGCTTTAGACATATCTGCTGAAGCACTATTGGCCACTTTTGACTTAACGCTATTGGCTTCAGTTTGCGAAGCTTGATACTCGCGGCCTTTTGGCACAGCTTGCTGAGTACGAACCTCTGTTACTGGCTTAGTCGTATCTGACATGACCATAGAGCCGAAGCGGCTAGCGACAGGTGCTTTTTTAACAGCTGGTTCAGCTTTAACTTCGGTTGGTGCGACAGTTGTTGGTGCGACTGCGGCTTTACGTTGTATTGCAACAGGCTTAGTCATAGGTGCAGATGCAACCGTTTTAACTTCAACTTTAGCTGTTTCAGTTTTCACTTCAACCGCTGGCGTTTCAGTTTTCACTTCAACCGCTGGCGTTTCAGTTTTTACTTCAACTGCTGGCGTTTCAGTTTTAACTTCAACCGCTGGCGTTTCAGTTTTCACTTCAACTGCTGGCGTTTCAGTTTTTACTTCAACTGTTGGCGTTTCAGTTTTAACTTCAACTGCTGGCGTTTCAGTTTTCACTTCAACTGCTGGGGTTTCAGTTTTAACTTCAACCGCTGGGGTTTCAGTTTTAACTTCAACCGCTGGCGTTTCAATTTTAACTTCTACTGCAGGTGTTTCGGCTTTAACTTCGACAGCTGGCGTTTCTACAGTAGGTGCAGCTTTAGCTTCGTTAGCTTGCTCTGCATCAAGTTGTTTTTCTAGCTCATCAACAGATGTAAATACAGCAGGGCTTGACGAGGTATCATCTTCATCACGACGACGACGTTGACCCGCTGCACGAAGGTGGCGAGGGCTACGACGGCTACGGCGCTGTCCTTCACGCTTGTCATCAGCATCTTCATTTACGGTTTCAGAAGCATCTTGAGTTGCTGTGATTTCTTCTGCAGATGTTGTGTTAGCAACAGCGGTTTCAGTAACAGGCGCCTGAACCGGTGCTTGCGCTTCAACTGGCGTTTTAGCTTCTACTTTAATGTCAGTTTCAGTGCTAACGTCTTTAGTCACTGGAACAGCAGCCTTAGCTTCAGATTTAGCTGAATCATTTTTAGTGATAACTTCAGCGTCTTTTCTTGGGCGGCGAGTACGGGCAGGTTTTGAATCCTGTTTGGTCTCTGGCTTAGCTTTAGGTTCAACTGCAACTTCAACCTGTGAAGTGGTGGTTTCCGCTAATTTAGCTTCGTTTTGCTCATTTTCAATTCGCACTTTACGACGCATGTTACGACGTTGACGACGCTCTCTCGCTGCTTCTTGCTTAGGCGATTTCTCAGCATCTTGACGTGGCTTTTCTGTCTTCGCTTTTGGCTCTGCTTTAGTTGGACGCTTATCAAGTTGTTCTTTATTAGCTACATCTCTGTCCGACTTTTTATTGCGCGCTTTATTATCACGGCCTTTATTATCAGCGTCGTTGCGAGTATTACGGCGGTTGTCATTTCGAGAATCGTTACGACGACTGTCATTACGAGAGTCGTTACGACGATTACGACGGTTGTTTTGTGCTTCTTTACGGTTCTTATCAGCAGATTTAGTTTCAGTTTTAACTGGCTCTGGTGAGGCGAATAAACCACTAATAGCAGCAACAATTTTTGAGAAGAACCCAGGCTCTGCAGGCGCAGCCGGTTTGGCTACTGCAGCAGGTTTAGCTGCAGTTGTAGCTGCTGGCGCCGCTTTAGGGGTACCGAAGCCTTTAATTGCTGGCTGTTGTGCTTCCGCGCGCTCTAATTTGCGAGGCTCGTAAAGTTTTGCAGCAGGCTTTTCAACACGCTTGTAGCTTGACTCAACCACTTCATCATCGCTTCTGAGGCGTGATACGCGGTAATCTGGTGTGGTCATATGTGCATCTGGGATGACATAAACTTCAACTTTATGGCGCTCTTCAGTAATACGAATTGCTTTACGCTTTTCATTTAACAAGAAGGCCGCTACATCGACAGGCACTACTGCTTCTATTTGAGTGGTGTTTTCTTTAATTGCTTCTTCTTCCATTAAGCGAAGAATAGAAAGCGCTAAAGACTCAGTGCTACGAATCGTACCTTGACCGTGACAGCGAGGGCATAAATGGCCAGCTGATTCACCAAGAGAAGGACGAAGACGTTGACGAGACATTTCCATCAGGCCGAAGCGTGAGATGCGACCGAGTTGAACACGGGCACGATCTAAATGAACCGCATCACGCATTCTATTTTCAACTTCACGTTGGTGTCTAACAGGGGTCATATCGATGAAATCGATAACCACTAAACCGCCTAAGTCACGAAGACGTAATTGACGGGCAATTTCATCAGCAGCTTCTAGGTTAGTGTTTAATGCTGTTTCTTCGATATCACCGCCTTTGGTTGCGCGTGCAGAGTTAATATCGATAGAGGTCAACGCTTCAGTTGGGTCAATAACGATTGAACCACCTGAAGGCAAACGTACTTCACGTTGGAAAGCCGACTCGATTTGAGATTCAATTTGGAAGTGAGTAAATAACGGCACTTCTGATTCATAACGCTTAACGCGCTCAACAAAATCTGGTCGAACTAAACCTATGTGCTGTTTAGCTTCTTCAAAAATGCGCGGGTGGTCGATTAGAATTTCACCGACATCACGGCGTAAGTAGTCACGTATTGCGCGAACAATAACGTTACTCTCTTGGTGAATTAAGAAAGGTGCAGGTTTGGTTTGCGCGGCCTCTTGAATTGCATCCCAGTGATGTTGTAAAACTTTCAAGTCCCACTTTAATTCAGCAGCATCTTTACCAACACCTGCAGTTCGAACGATTAAGCCCATACCGTTTGGCACTGATAACTCAGACATTGCCGCTTTAAGTTCAGTACGCTCATCACCTTCAATGCGACGAGAAATACCGCCAGCACGTGGGTTATTAGGCATAAGTACTAAGTAAGAACCTGCAAGACTGATAAAGGTTGTTAGCGCAGCGCCTTTATTACCGCGTTCTTCTTTATCAATTTGAACGATAACTTCTTGACCTTCAGATACCACTTCTTTGATATTTGGACGGCCTTGGAAAGAGTAACCTTTAGGGAAGTATTCGCGAGCAATTTCTTTTAGCGGTAAGAAACCATGGCGATCAGCACCATAGTCAACAAAAGCAGCTTCTAAAGAAGGTTCTACGCGGGTGATAGTACCTTTATAGATATTTGATTTTTTTTGTTCATGGCCTGGGCTTTCGATGTCCAGATCATACAATTGTTGCCCATCAACTAGGGCAACACGCAACTCTTCAGACTGAGTTGCATTAATTAACATACGTTTCATGATGACTTAATTCTTCTAATAAGGTCATCAAACAAAGTAAATTCGCTGCATTACGGGCCTAAAATGGTTATGCACAAAGCCTCGCGGCTGGTTTTTAGGCAAGTTAGGTGCGCATTACTGTAAGACGCATCGCTGCGTGTCGCATCCTATTTATGGCTTATTTTTTAATAATTACAAAAACAAGGAATTGGTTGTTCATTATCAACCAACCCCATAAATTTAATATTTCTTCCGATAATGCCCAAGTCGAATTGGTTTGTTTGATAACAAGCTAAAATTTGTTCGAATTTGGGATGGTATTTTTCAGGAAAACTTTTAAAATAAAGATGACACCGACGGTTTAATTGTAAAAACGAATTATTTCGTTTTGTGATGTTTACAATTTGCAAATCAATGACTTGCTACCAGTCTTGTTCATGAATTCTACTGAAAAAACACCGTAATAAATTGAGTTTGTGAACATTTTATCCACTGTTTATCCTCAATCACAGCGCAAATATAGCAATAATCAATTTAGACAGCAATCAAAACTCTCATTCTTATTGTCCCATCAGGTAGAAACTTAGGTTACAATACGCGCCGTAATAACTTAAGGCGCATCATGAATACAGAAACTCCCACAAAAGTTCAATTGGTCACTATTGATGAAGACCATTTCGAACAACGCATTGACAATTTTCTTCTCACCAAATTGAAAGGTGTACCTAAAAGCATGATTTACCGAATCGTGCGTAAAGGTGAGGTGAGGGTTAATAAAAAAAGAGTGAAGCCAGAATACAAGCTTCAACTTGAAGATGTTGTTCGTATTCCGCCAGTTAGAATTGCGGAAAAAGACAACCGCACAGCGCCGTCTGCAAAACTGTCTAAAGTAAGCCAGTTAGAAAGCAGAATCATTCATGAAGATAATCATCTTATCGTGCTGAACAAACCTGCAGGTATCGCAGTTCATGGTGGTAGCGGTGTCGATTACGGTGTGATTGAAGGATTACGTTCTTTAAGGCCACAGCAAAAATTTTTAGAGCTAGTACATCGTTTAGATAAAGACACCTCTGGCGTGTTGCTTATTGCCAAAAAGCGCAGTGCACTTAAGCATTTGCATGAGCAACTTAGAAACAAAACGATGCAAAAGGATTACCTTGCATTAGTTAGAGGTGATTGGCAGGCAAAAGACAAAGTGGTTAAAGTGCCTTTGCTAAAAATTACCTTAAAATCCGGCGAACGTATTGTTCGTGCCAATCAAGAAGGTAAACCTTCTGAAACACGTTACAAAATTATGCAGCGTTACCAAGGATGTACCTTAGTCAAAGCCAGTCCAGTGACAGGTCGAACTCACCAAATTCGCGTGCATTGTCAATATGCCGGCCATGCTATTGCGTGTGACGACAAATACAGTGAGCAAAAATTTGACGATTCTATGCGGGCTAAAGGTTTAAATCGTTTGTTCTTGCATGCTGCAGAGCTTAAATTTAAACATCCTGACAATGATGAAGTCACCACAGTCAAAGCGCCACTTGATGATGTTTTGTTAGCCACTTTAGATAAATTGACTCGTGCATGAAGCTAAATAATATAAAGCAGTACCAATTAGTGATTTTTGATTGGGATGGCACCTTAATGGATTCAGTCGGTAAAATTGTCGATTGTATGCAAAGCGTGGCGCAATCATTAGCACTTGATATTCCCTCTGAGCAAGCGGTTAGGGATATCATTGGCTTGTCTTTATTACCTGCGTTAGAAAAATTATTTCCTCATCATGGGAATAAGTACGATGAATTAATCGCAGGTTATAAACACTATTACCTTAATGTTAATCTAACACCATCGCCTTTGTTTGACGGCATAGAGCATTTACTTGCACAACTCAAAACCGCTGGTTACACCTTGGCAATTGCCACTGGTAAAAGGCGGGCGGGCTTAGACCGAATGTTGGCTGAAACTGGTTTAGGGCAATATTTTGTCGCGACTCGCTCAGCCGATGAAGCGCATTCGAAACCGCATCCATCGATGATTTTATCTTTGCTCGAAGAGTTAAATATTAACGCGGATCAAGCGGTGATGATCGGTGATTCAAAACTTGATATTGCGATGGCGAACAATGCTAAGGTAAACAGTATTGCGGTCACCTATGGCGCCCATAGCCTAGAGGATCTGTTAACTGAAGGGCCCACAGCCACAGTTAATCAGCCGAAAGATATTTTATTACATATATAAGCAGAGCCATAATACGCTTTGCTTACTTTTGTAATTCATAAAGCCGATGTTAACCGCATCGGCTTTTTTGTGAGCCAATTACCAGTTGAACTGACAGCTAGCCAAAGCGGCATTGTGCAAGCTAAAGACGGTCTTGTTGAAAATTTAGCATTGTGTAAATATTTTTTAGCATCAAAAAGTTTATAGCACGTTTATATTATGGCGCTTTAATAGCTCGATTAAGCGGATTAATGGCAGACCAATGAGGGTATTAGGGTCATCTCCCTCAAGGCGTTCAAATAAAGCAATACCCAGTCCTTCAGATTTAAAACTACCTGCGCAATATAAAGGCTGCTCTAAATCAACATAACGCTCAATTTCTGCAGTCGTTAATTTTTTAAAGTGCACAGTGAAGGGTTCTACAATGCTATAAGCTTGCTGTGTGACATTATGGATAACACTTAAGCCAGTATAAAAGGTAATAGATTGACCTGAGGCTTGCTTAAGTTGTTTAACTGCGTTTTGTTTGTTTAGTGGTTTACCAATGATTTGTCCATTAATGACGGCCACTTGATCAGAGCCGATGATCACAGCAGGAATATGCGCTTGCTGACAGCTCGTTTGATTAAATAACTCAACACCAGCTTTTGCTTTTAATTGCGCTAAACGCAAAACTAATTGCTGCGCTGTTTCATCTTTAAGCGGCGTTTCATTGGTTTTTGGGCTGACACATTCAAACGGCAGTTGTAATTTTTCTAATAACGCTTTGCGATAAATAGAGGTGGAAGCTAGGATGATTTTAGTGTTCATGGCTCACTATTCGGGGAATTAGACAATTACTTCTATAATACGATAAAAAAGCGACTGAATGGAGTAATTTTAGTCGGATCGCGCTTGTGATCGCGGGCTGTGACAGGTAAAATTTCGCTTCGATCCATTTTAATGTTGGTGTTTAAGTAATGAGTCTATTTTGTTTGGTTAAGTCATTAACCACAATTTGGATAAATTTTCTTTGACTCTAGCGTTTTCAAACTATAATATGCGCGCCTTATGCAAACAGTAAAGATACCAGTATCAATTGATCCTATTCGAACTGCAGCCAGTGGTCTTCGTTATGAAGGCATAGTGCCTGGGGTTCAAAATAAGCGATTAAATGAATTATGTGCTGGCGATTGTTCCGATGTGACAGTGTCGTTAGAATGTGGCGTCGATATTCAGGGGATAGTCTACCTTCGCGGGAAGGCTGTGACGGAGCTCACTCTGCTATGTCAACGTTGTATGACACCATATACCACAAAGGTTACGGTCGACTTCAGCTTTGGTCTTTGTAAGACCCAAGATGAAATCGATGAGCTCCCGGATGCGTATGAGCCGATTGAGTGCAATGAAATTGGTGAAGTTCGTCTACATCAATTGGTTGAAGATGAATTGATAATCGCTATGCCAATTATTCCTATGCATCAGAATGATGATTGCAATTTAGGAACGAGCGACGTAGTTGTAGGCGAGATTGACCCCTCTCATGAGGAGCGTCCAAATCCGTTTGCAGTGTTAGAAAAACTGAAGAGCAAGTAATCTAGGAGACAGGTCAAATGGCTGTACAACAGAATAAAAAATCACGTTCAAAGCGCGGCATGCGCCGTTCACACGATGCATTGAGCACAGCTCAATTATCTGTAGACGCTACTAGCGGTGAATTACATCTACGTCACAATGTGACTGCTGATGGTTTTTACCGCGGTAAAAAGGTTATCAACAAGTAATTGTTGCTAATCTTATGACGAATCTGACGCTCGCGTTAGATGTGATGGGGGGCGATCATGGCCCCCTCGTCACAGTGCCTGCAGCCTTGCAGGCACTGAAATTTAACCCTCAATTATCAATTTATCTAGTCGGTAATCAAGCCGAAATAGACCCATATCTAATTGATATTGAAACGGCTATTCAAGCAAGAATTCAAATTATCCATACCACTGAAGTCATCACTATGTGTGATCGACCAATTCATGCTATCCGTTCTAAAAAACAAAGTTCAATGCGCTTAGCATTAGAATTAGTTAAAGATGGTAAGGCTCAGGCCTGTGTGAGTGCGGGTAATACTGGCGCGTTAATGGCGCTATCAAAGATCTTATTAAAAACCTTGCCCGGTGTAGATAGACCTGCATTAGTCAGTTGTTTACCTGCTATGACAGGTAAACCAGTTTATTTACTCGATCTGGGTGCTAACGTTTCTTGCGATTCTGAAACCTTGTTTCAGTTTGCTGTCATGGGCTCGGTGTTATGTGAAGTTGTGCATAAACGCTCTAGACCAAAAATTGCGTTACTTAACGTCGGTATTGAAGACGTTAAAGGTAACGATCAAGTCCAACAAGCAGCTCAGCACCTGATACACACTTCTCAAGTCAATTACGATGGCTTTATTGAAGGTGATGAGATATTTACCGGCAAAGTCGATGTTATCGTCTGTGACGGCTTTGTTGGCAACATTACATTAAAAACATCTGAAGGTATTGCTAAGTTATTAGTTCATCAATTAAAACATGGATTAACTCAAGGCTTTTTCGTTCGTTTGTTATCAAAATTCCTCGCTCCACGTATCCAAGCTGTACTGAGTAAGATGAACCCCGACCACTACAATGGTGCAAGTCTGATAGGATTGCGCGGAATAGTAGTAAAAAGTCACGGAAATGCTGATGAAGCCGCTTATTTACAAGCAATCAATTTAGCTGCAACGGAAGCAAAACGTCGTTTACCGGAAATGATTAAAGATCGTCTGGAGACGATTCTTTTAGACATCAATAGCTGATCTCATAATATGTATACAAAAATTCTCGGAACTGGTAGTTATCTGCCGGTGCAAGTTCGTAGTAACCACGATCTAGAAAAAATGGTCGACACCTCTGACCAATGGATTGTGGAACGTACGGGTATTTCAGAGCGACGCATCGCTGCTGAATATGAATCTGTGACTACCATGGGTTATCAAGCTGCGCTGAAAGCCATAGAAATGGCAGGTGTTGAAGCAAGCGAATTAGATATGATTGTCTGTGGTACAACCAGTGCCAATAATGCATTTCCAGCTGCGGCTTGCGAAATACAAAAATTATTAGGCATTCATACTATTCCTGCATTTGATATTGCTGCCGCATGTTCAGGCTTTGTTTATGCATTGTCGGTTGCAGATCAATTTATTAAAACCGGTGCCGCTAAGAAAATATTGGTGGTGGGCGCTGACGTGTTGTCACGCCTGTGCGATCCTGAAGATCGCAGTACCATCATATTATTTGGTGATGGTGCTGGCGCTGCGGTTATTGGCGCCAGTGAGCAACCGGGTATTATTTCAACCCATATTTATGCCGATGGCCGCCAGGGGGATTTGCTAAAGTGCACATTCCCGCCTCGGGCCAGCGAAACATCAGAAGCTGTGAGCTTTATGACCATGAAGGGCAATGATGTCTTTAAGTTTGCGGTGACGCAATTATCCCATGTGGTGACAGAAACCCTGCGAATTAATAATATCGACAAGTCTGAAATTGATTGGTTAGTACCACATCAAGCCAACTTTAGAATTATTAAAGCGACCGCCAAAAAGTTAGATATGAGTTTAGATAAAGTGGTATTAACGCTGGCAAAGCACGGTAATACTTCAGCAGCTTCTGTGCCTATCGCGTTAGATGAGGCAGTAAGAGATGGCCGTATTAAACGCGGACAGCTTATTTTACTTGAAGCATTTGGCGGTGGATTTGCTTGGGGCAGTGCGCTAGTTAGATTCTAGATATCATTGATAAATAGCAGTAGGATATAACGCGATTAATTTATATTTTACAGCTAGCAAAAAATAAAAAGTTGTTTTTCAAAAACGAATAAAGGTAATAATTATAATGGAAAATATAGCGTTTGTTTTTCCAGGTCAAGGCTCGCAATCAGTTGGTATGCTTGCTGATTTAGCAGCTGATTACCCTGTAGTAACTGAGACATTTGCTCAGGCGAGTGCCGTATTAGGTTACGACTTATGGGCATTGGTGCAAGATGGACCTGCTGAAACTCTAAATGAAACAGATAAAACTCAGCCTGCATTATTAACCGCAAGTGTGGCTATCTGGCGCGTTATCGAAGCAAGTGGCACGATTAAACCTGCTGTTTTAGCAGGCCATAGTTTAGGTGAGTATTCAGCATTAGTGTGTGCTGGCATTATTGCCTTTGAAGATGCGGTAAAATTAGTTGAATTGCGCGGTCAATTAATGCAGCAAGCAGTACCAGCAGGTACCGGTGCTATGTACGCCATTATTGGTTTAGATAATGATGCAATTGCTAAGGCATGTGAAGAGTCAGCAAATGGCGCTGTTGTTAGCCCTGTGAATTTTAATAGTCCTGGCCAAGTAGTTATTGCGGGTGAAAAAGAAGCCACAGAAAGAGCCGCTGGCGCATGTAAAGCTGCTGGCGCTAAAATGGCAGTTGCTTTACCTGTGAGTGTGCCGTCACATTGCGCATTAATGAAACCTGCAGCTGATAAACTGGCACTTGCATTAGAGAATATCAAGTTTAACTCGCCGGTTATTTCTGTGATTAATAACGTTGATGTAGCAAGCCCTAATGATGCAGCTGCAATTAAAGATGCGCTAGTTCGCCAATTATATTGCCCGGTACGTTGGAGTGAGACAGTTGAGTTAATGGCAAGTCAGGGGATTACTGATTTAGCTGAAATTGGCCCTGGTAAAGTATTAACTGGGTTATCAAAAAGAATTAATAAGTCATTAAAAGGGCAAGCAATTAATAATGCAGCCACTTTATCAGCTTTAATCCAATAAGGAATATTCATGAGCATTAGCTTTGATTTAACAGGTAAAGTCGCGTTAGTTACTGGCGCAAGTCGTGGTATTGGCCGTGCCATCAGTGAAACACTGGTTGAAGCAGGCGCTACCGTGATCGGCACTGCAACCAGTGAAAAAGGTGCCGCTGCAATTCAAGATTACCTTGGTGATAACGGCTTTGGTTTAGTATTAAATGTGACTGATAGTGAATCAGTTACACAATTATTTAGCCAGATAAAAGAAAAAGCCGGAGATGTTGATATCTTAGTAAACAATGCTGGTATCACACGTGATAATTTATTAATGCGCATGAAAGATGATGAGTGGCATGATATTCTTGACACTAATTTGACATCACTGTTTAGATTATCCAAGCCGGTTATGCGGTCTATGATGAAAAAGCGCAGCGGCCGTATTATTAATATTGGCTCTGTGGTCGGAACCATGGGTAATGCCGGGCAAGTAAACTACTCTGCAGCTAAAGCTGGTTTGATTGGATTTACAAAATCTCTTGCAAGAGAGGTTGCATCTCGTCAAATTACCGTTAATGCTGTTGCCCCTGGATTTATCCAAACAGACATGACAGATGAGCTTAATGAAGAGCAGCAAAAAGCTTTCATGGCGCAAGTTCCAATGGCTCGACTCGGTCAGGCGCAAGAGATTGCCAATGCGGTATTGTTTCTAGCTTCTGACTCTGCAGCTTACATCACTGGTGAAACTTTGCATGTAAACGGCGGAATGTACATGGTCTAAGGACCATAATTGATAACGACTTTTATTGAATCTCGTTTGATATCAAAGTATGATAATTTTCGTGGTTAGACCACGAAAACTAAGCTTGCAATGTCAGCTGGATCGAATAAACTACTCTCAATCTTACGCAAGTGTGTAATTTGAATAGGAAAGAAAACTAATGAGCAACATCGAAGAACGTGTAAAGAAAATCATTATTGAGCAACTTGGCGTTAAGGAAGAAGACGTTAAATCAGCTGCATCATTCGTAGACGATTTAGGTGCAGATTCTCTGGACACTGTTGAATTGGTTATGGCTCTAGAAGAAGAGTTTGACACTGAGATCCCTGATGAAGAAGCTGAAAAGATCACTACTGTTCAAGCAGCGATCGATTACGTTTCAAAAAATCAGTAATCCCTGATTCACTAAAACAGGTGGCATTTATGCCGCCTGTTTTTGTTTGTGGCGTCGAATAAATGTCGACTTAACTCTCTATAAAAGTGAGTTAACCCATCATTTCTTATCATCCGTTTGATCTTTTTCCTTTGATTGGTGGTGGGTTAACAGAATATCTCTTGGCGAATGCCTAATAAAATACAAAGGTGAATGCTGTGTCTAAACGTCGTGTGGTAATTACAGGTTTAGGACTAGTTACTCCAGTGGGTAACGATGTCGAATCTTCTTGGCAATCTTTATTAGCTGGTAAAAGTGGTATTGCACCTATTACCAAATTTGATGCAACTGAATTTAGTACTCGTTTCAGTGGCTCGGTAAAAGACTTCGATGTTGAGCATTATATGTCTCGCAAAGATGCCCGTAAAATGGATTTATTTATCCAATACGGCATGGCTGCAGGTATACAAGCAATGACAGACTCAGGTCTTGATATGGAACAAGAAAATCCAGCGCGAGTTGGCACAGCGATTGGTGCTGGTATGGGCGGAATGCCATTAATTGAGCAAAATCATGCAGCATTGCTTAAAGGTGGCCCTCGAAAAGTGTCGCCATTTTTTGTTCCTAGCACCATTATTAATATGATTTCTGGTCATTTATCTATTAAGTATGGCATGACTGGGCCAAACTTTGCAGTGACAACAGCTTGTACAACGGGTGTGCATAATATTGGTTTTGCAGCGCGTACGATTGCCTACGGTGACGCCGACGTTATGGTTGCTGGCGGCGCTGAAGATGTTACTTGTCCGTTAGCTGTTGCTGGTTTTGGCAGCGCCAAAGCCTTGTCAACTCGTAATGACGATCCAACCTCTGCAAGCCGCCCATGGGATAAAGACCGTGATGGTTTTGTTATCGGTGATGGCGCAGGTGTGTTGGTGATGGAAGAGCATGAGCATGCTAAGGCGCGCGGCGCTAAAATTTATGCAGAGCTTGTTGGCTTTGGTATGAGTGGCGATGCTTTTCATATGACATCACCACCAAGTGATGGTGCGGGCGCTGCTGCAGCAATGGTTAATGCCATTAATGATGCGCAAATTGCCAATGAAGAGGTTGGTTATATCAATGCCCATGGCACTTCGACTCCAGCAGGTGATAAAGCTGAAGCGGCTGCGGTTAAGTCGGTGTTTGGCGACCATGCTTATGATTTACTTGTAAGTTCTACTAAATCTATGACCGGACATTTATTAGGTGCAGCGGGCTCAGTTGAAGCAATTATTACAATCTTAGCGTTGCGGGATCAAATTGTACCGCCTACCATTAATTTGGATAACCCTGATGAAGGTTGTGACTTAGATTTTGTACCGCACGTAGCCAAACCCCATAGTTTTGATTATGCATTGTGTAACTCATTTGGCTTTGGTGGCACTAATGGTTCACTTTTATTTAAAAAGTAACGTGATTAAAATGTAATAAAAAGGCAGTCACTTTAAAAGTGACTGCCTTTTTATTTAAATTAATTAAAGCTTACAGTTTTATTAGTCGCTGCTGTACTCGCTCAATGTCGTTACTCTTACCCACTAATTGAATATGATCGCCTTCTTCAGTTATCAGATCAGGAGTAATCAACATATCAAATTTATTTCTGGCAAGTGCTGTAATACATACTGAACTGTCGGTATTGGCATTCAGCATTTTTTTAATCGCTTTTAGTGACAGACCAACTAAGTGGTTAGGCTTAATCACGTATTCAAATGTCGTTTCAATAATGTTGCTATCATCAATAGCGATTTCAGTACCAATGATATTATCATCATAATAATAAAGTGCATTATTAGGTCCGGTAATGGTCACAATATCACCTGCTGCAATCATATCAGGCTGTTGTTTATCAAGGTTTTGGCTTAAGGTTAATTCAAAACTCACATCAATTGCTGCCTCATTAAGTTGTAACAAGGTTTTATCGACGACCGTACTATCGTTATTTACTTCAAATGAGCGAGAAACAATATTTTTAGTGGTATTGATATTTTTTGGCTTAAATGGATCCATTAACAAGAGTTTACTCTCTGTATATTTAGAGCCAGATAAAAAACCAATGATATAGATAAATATACCCAATAGCAGTACACCAAGTTCTGGCTCTAAATGGAGATGAAGCAGTGTGATGGTGATGCAACCACCGATAAAACTAGCCAGAATACCAAACACAACTCTGTGCATGCTAATTAAGCCGATTAAAAAACCTATTACTAATGTTAAAACAAAAGTGATGTATGGGTTGGAATGAAATAAATTTTCAATTGTTTCCATAATTATGACTACTTTATTTTGGAGCGATTTATGCCAACAATACTCATTACTGTATATATTAATTACATAGTAGGGATATTCACCCTTGGTAAAATATCACCAACGATAATCAATACAGTGTGGTGTTATGCAGTCATAATAAAGTGCAGTCAGTTTTATAGACAATCTCATTTGAAGGATGAAACCCTGCATTGAAGTTGCTGAAGATAACTAAAGGGATGAAAGCCTCTTAATGCAGAGGCTACTAATACAAATATGATGCTATTATTTGGATCTAACTCTATTTATATAGTTAGCTATGGCTGATGTGATAGACTTTTTGGCCGGCATAACTTGTTTTGAGTGTGGGTTCCAAAGTGATATAGGTACTTGTAATGCGTCTTGTATTTGTTCTATTTCTATCGGTATAAGATCGTGTGCAGTATATTCCATGGAATTGATTAACAATGGGAAAATGCTCCACCCAAGACCTTCTTCAACCATTTTAATGATGAGAGTCAGTTGATCTACCACTTCATAATTGGAGGAGACAATGATTTTTTTACTCATATCATCATCAAGCATGGATTTTAAGATAAACTGACGGCTAGTCTTCATTTTAGCCAAGGTTGCTTCAGAGTTTAGTGTTGCTAGGTCAGCGTCTTTGTTGGTGAAAGCGGCAAATGACATGTTACATAAAAAAGTATGATCGATGCTGTTTAGCACTTTGCTTTCGTATACATTCACAATTCCAAAATGAATACTGCCGTCTTGTATTCCCACTTTAATATCATTTTTGGTTCTGACGAGGAAGTTAACTTTTAATGATGGGCTGTCAATTAGCAGTTGTTTTCTTATCTCAGATATCACTTGTTGCGGTATAAAACTGCAATACCCAATTGTAATTGAATTAAGCTCACCAAATGCCAAGCTCATGGCCACTTGGTCAAAGGTTTTGGATTGCTCAATAGCCTGTTTGGCATAGTTATAAAGTAGTACTGCATCTTCAGTCGGTTCAACGGTTCTACCGATCCGTTCAAACAGGGTAATGGCTAATTGATCTTCAAGGTTATTAATGACTTGGCCAATAGTTGTACGATGTTTGTCCAGTTTCACCGCTGCTTTACTGAAAGCTTTCTGCTCATAGACAGTTACAAAGGCAAGAAGTTGTTCCAAACTAAAGTTCATAGTTGTCTCTTCAAATAATGAAAAATGCGATGTGGTATGCATTTGGGGTTATACCGTCACTTAAATCACAATTTATCACACATAAAAACAATTGTTTATAGATTTCGATGGGTGAGATCCATCATAGATGATTACAAGATTTTCTCTGCCGCCATTAAAATATATGCATAAATGAGTAAGAAGACATTAAGTCAATGTTTTTTAAATAGTTAATATTATTTAGGTGATAGGCGTATGAGCATAATGCCCCATGAAGTGGTAATCGGTGATGTGTATTTTCCGCCATTATTACTGGTTGCCGCTATGGCATATATATTAACCGGCGTAGTTACCGCTATTGGTACTAAAATTGGTTTACATAAATATGTCGCAGCTCCGGCCATAGTTGAATTGTCTATGGTTATTCTTTTTATCGGCTTAATTAGCCAATTTATTTCCATATTTTAAGTAGGTAACGCCAATGTTTAAACGTTATTTTATTACCCTGTTGCTGATGGCGGCGGCAATAGGTGTTTTGTATAGTCAGTATCAAACTTACACTGATAATCCTTGGACAAGAGACGGTCAAGTCAGAGCCTATGTTATCCAAGTAACCCCACGAGTGACAGGTCAAATTGTAAAAGTTAATGTCATTGATAATAGTCATGTACAAAAAGGTGATGTGCTTTTTGAGATTGACGCTAGCCTATACCAAACCAGTTTACAAAAAGCGGTAGCAACTGAAAAGCAATCACAAGCATTAGTTCGTAAGGCTCAGAACGAGTCTAGTCGTGCTATTGAATTAGAAAAGCTAACCCCTGGTGCTCAGTCAGTGTTAACCCTTAATAATCTACAAAATGCAGTTGAAACCGCACAAGCGAACTTGTTAATGGCAAAAGCCCAAGTGGCAGAAGCTAAATTAAATCTAGCTTACACTAAAATTACTGCACCAACAGATGGCTATATTACTAATTTGAATTATCGAGTAGGCTCACAAGTCGTTGCTAATTCGCCTGTTGTTGCTTTGATTGATGAAAACAGCTTTTGGATTGACGGTTTTTTTAAAGAAACTGATTTAAAAGATGTGGCTATTGATAATAAAGCCCAAGTCACATTAATGATGCATGACCAAGTCACTTTAGAAGGTAAAGTACAAAGTATTGGTTACGGCATTTCGAAAACTGATGGCAGTACCGGCAATTCGTTACTACCTAATGTGAACCCGAATTTCGAGTGGATCCGCTTAGCACAACGCATTCCAGTTAAGATAAAACTTGATAAGTTACCTGAAGATATTCAGCTGCGAGTAGGTATGACGGCATCGGTAAAAATTCTAAAGCATTAAATTTTATAGAGTGAGAATGTGTATGCTCAGTTTACCCGTTAAGGAAGCGATAAAAGTTTCTGTCTCTGTCGGTATAGCAATTGCCTTAGCATTGCTTTTTCAATGGGAAAAACCTTATTGGGCTGCTATTACCGTTATTGCCATTGCTTCAAATGAAACTCTTGGGCATGGCTTACACAAAGGTAAAAACCGCCTTATAGGTACAGTTTGCGGCATTAGTGTGGCGTTATTTCTGGTGAGCTTTTTTGCCCAGACTCCGATGTTATTCATTGGTTGTTTACTGTTGCTTTTGGCTGTTAGCGTGTGGTTTGCTGATAATTTGCGTTATGGTTATGCATTTACCATGGGCTTTACTGTGTGCACTATTGTTGCGGTAATGGGAGGCTTTAATGGTGAAGCTTCATTTGATATTGCGGTTTTACGAATACAAGATAATTTACTTGGAGTGCTAGTTTATTCAATTGTTTATCGTTTTATTTGGCCTTTAAACACTGAATCTTTATTCTTTAGCAGCGTTGACTCTGCGTTAAATGCTTTTCATAAAATAGATAACGCGCTTAACGAGGCTGCAAAAAGTGCTCATCATGATAATATTCAAGACTTATTAGTCGATGCACAATTACTGATTGATAAATTAAGTGACTTGATCAGTATGCCATTGAGTTCCAGTTATAAACTTCAACATGAAAAAGATAAATGGACTGTCATAGTCGATGGTTTTTCTCACGTTCTGCAGCATAGCAAATCCACCATCAAGTTGTTATCCAGTGATAAACCCAATGATGATAAGTTGCAACAGTTAGGTTATTTTTCCCAAGAAATTAAAATGCTTGATAATGCCATTAATGGCGAAAAGTTAGATGTTGAAATTTTAGCTAACTACTGGAAGCAAGAGAGCATAAAGCCCCAAAACTCGAAAGAGGCTGTAAAAGAAAATTTATTGAAAGTGAGAATTAACAGAGTTATAAAGGCGGTTGCAATAGCCTCAACTTGTTATGGCGCATGGATATATTTTGCCTTACCTGGTGGTATTTTTATCCCTATGTTTGGTTCAATTTTTGCCAATATAACAGTCAGTTTACCATTTCCTTTAATGAAGCAGGTGATATTATCTGCACTGCTATGGGGAGTGTTTTTTTTACTGCAATATATTTTTATAATGCCCGCATTTACAGAGCTTTGGCAGTTAGTTGGTTTTTATATGATTAACGTTTTCCTCATTTGGGGACTTTTTCCAAAGCCTGCAATGATGCTAGTGCGTATGCTAGGTGGCAATTTACTTATGGTAATGACTATGAGTGCATTACATTTAACGCCTAGTTATGACATTAATACGCCATTGCTGATACTGGTCATATTAATGATTACCGTGATTGTTGCACGTTTCTATAATCAATTATTTATGCTCAAATAAGAGAAATAAGATTTCCTCATGACGCTCAATACAGCATTGAGCGTCATTAATAGCCTCGAATTTACATTCTTTTATATATAATTCCAGTTTAACCCCCTAATCCTTCTATTGGTTTTGATCCGTTTTTATTTTATCTACTTAGGTAATTTTGATGCTGATTTGCTGTTTATCTCAGTAGTGGTTTTTATTCATGTAGGGTTTAATCCATCAATAGCGATTAAATATCTAATAAATAAACACATACAATATTCCCATTGAACGGAAAAAGCGCGTTAGCCAATAACGTTTGCTGAACTTGCATTATGTTTTTCCGAAATTTGAATCAGGAAATGATTCGATAACTTATTTGCCATAGATTGGCTTTCAAAGGGTACTATTAATGAATCAAACGCTATTTTGTTCACTTAATCATTTTTCTACTTCTCGCTGTATTCTAAAAGCAATACCAATAGCCATATTGTTAACACTCTCAAACGTAAGTTATGCGCAGGAAAGTATTTTTGTTGAAGATAAAAACAACAAACAACTCATTAATTCAGCGGAGCAAAATGTTTTTCAACAATACGGCGTTTCAGAAGATATTTTGAAATTAGGCTTAAGCTCGCTGTCACTAGGTGATCAGCAAGTTGAGCGTGTGGTTAGAACCTTGGAAGTCGGCGATAAGGTAAAAAGTTCAGATGTGTTTTTGGTTCAAAGTACAGATACTCGCGGTAATATTGATCTGAGAATTAAATATGACCAATCTAAATTAGATGATAATGAGGATGTCATAAAAACTATCGAACAAATAACTAAAACAGAATATCGCTTGAAAAATTACATGGAAAGTTATGATAAGTCTTCCGTCGTTGTTGATGAGATATCTGCCAATGAAATAGAAATAAGCTTTAATTACTCTAAATATGGTTTACCGCAAGATATTGCTTATTTTCGTTTTATGCGGGTTAAGCTTACTGTAGTAAATGGTGTTGCAACCAAAATGGTCATGACCAATTCAAAACCATTTGATTTTGATGCGTTTAGTGTCGAACATTATCGTCAAGAAGTTGATTTAATGACACTGGTTAACGGACACACAGCCATTGCAAATAAAGTGATTCACGCTACTGGTAAAAAAGGTAACAAAGAAGCAAGTTATCACGCAACTATCAAGCCCGTGGCATTTTATGATGATGAACATGGTGCATTAGTTTTTGATGAAGCGTCATTAAAAATGGTTTCTGATCCGCGCATTCGTGAAGAAAAGGTCGATTTAGATAGACTCTTTCCGTTAATGAGTGATTTAGTTCGCCAGCAAGGTATTGATGTGCCACTGCCATTTGGTTTTTCGGTCGCTTATCGAAATCAAGATATGGATTTTGGTTTTGATAGTTTTAATATTATGGGGGTAGATTTGGATGAATGGTTTGATCCATCGAGCTCAGTTGGCACTGTTAATGCTGAAAGTTATTCATTTAGAGCTGATGTCAATATTTTACCGTTTTGGAATATATATGCTTTAGTGGGCAAGGTGAATGTGGATGCAGTCGTTGATGCCCAATATACCGGAAAACTTAAAGATGTGTTTGAAGATAAGCTCGGGGTTATCGGTGGCAGTTTGGCATGCAGTTTATTAGAAAATCAGGGCGCTGATTTATGCTCACCAGGAAGAGTCGAAGTGCCGCTACATTTAGAATATGATCTGGCAGGTTTGGGGACAACGCTTTCTGTCGGTTATAAAGAATTTTTTGCATCTGTTACTGCAACTTACTCTAAAACTCGTCTTGATGGCCAGGATTGGGGAGATGGTATTGTGACTATCCAGCCAATGCTTGGTTATCAATTCCTTGAGTCGCGAGCACAAATTTTTATCGGCGCAGAATATCAAGGCCTTAAGCCTTCGATGACTGGTAATTTAGGCGATATATTGGGAACCGGTGAAGACTTTACTTTTGATGTGGGTGTAGGGTTAGAACAATGGGCTTATTTAGTGGGTTTTAATAAACAGATAGGTCGTCATTTAAATTTGACAGGGCTGTACAATAAAGGTGAAACAAGAAGTTCATTTACTTTAAATTTAGGTTATCGTTTTTGATGTATTCAGTGGTAATTCAAGAGCCACCCATTAGCTAACCCTTTATAGTGTCAGTTTTAGTAAGCACAACTTTTTTAAGTTGTGCTTTTTTGTTTTTTGAAACTCAGCAGTATTTTTTTGAACTACCAAATAGCAATTAAGTACTCTTTCATCAAATATTTTCATTTAGGCATAATTTTTACTCATTTCTTTGATTAATTATCGTAAACTGACATTAATTAGCTGAATTAGGAGTCGTTATGGCCGGATTAGAAAGAGAAATTACCTTAAGGTTTTTAGCTGAACCTGCAGATGTGAACTTTGGCGGCAAAGTGCATGGTGGCGCGGTGATGAAATGGATTGATTTAGCTGCATATGCTGGTGCTGCAGGTTGGAGTGGTAAATATTGCATTACCGCTTATGCTGGTGGTATTCGTTTTGTAAAGCCTATCCATGTGGGCAATATTGTTGAAGTAAGCGCCAAAGTTATTTATACCGGCACATCGTCCATGCATTTTGGTATAGCGGTTAAAGCGGGTGACCCTAAAGAGCCTGAACGTCATCTTACTACCCATTGTATCGTGATTATGGTCGCAGTTGATGATGATGGTAAACCTACATCAGTACCTGAGTGGGTCCCCCAAACAGATGATGATATTCGTTTGAGGGATTCAGCATTACGTTTAATGGATATGCGCAAAAAAATTGGCTCTGAAATGGAAGCCCATGTAAAACCGGCTTTGTAATCAATGTATTAGCCAAAATTCAATCGCTTACTCATAAAGCCTGACTCGTTTTGGCTTGTAGCACAATCAACACTATTTTTAATAAACAACCACAATAATAATGAACGAAGGAATGATATGGCTAAAGTAGCATTTATCGGCTTGGGCGTGATGGGATACCCAATGGCAGGGCATTTGGCTAACCAAGGGCATCAAGTTACGGTTTATAATCGCACCACAGCAAAAGCGCAGCAATGGGCAGCGCAATATTCTGGTGAGTTAGCATTGACCCCAAAACTTGCGGCAGTAGAGCAAGATATCGTGTTTACTTGTGTGGGTAATGATGACGATCTTCGCCAAGTGGTTTTAGGGGAAGATGGCATTGTTCATGGGATAAAAGCTGGTGCAATTTTGGTCGATCACACCACCGCATCTGCCGATGTTGCTCGTGAACTGGCAGCCGTGCTTGCTAAGCAAGAGGTTGAGTTTCTAGATGCGCCCGTATCAGGTGGTCAAGCCGGTGCTGAAAATGGCGTGTTAACTGTGATGATGGGCGGAAAAGAAGCCGTTTTTAACCAAGTAAAACCGGTCATTGAGGCCTATAGTCGCTGCGCAGAATTATTAGGGGAGGTTGGCGCGGGCCAGTTAACCAAAATGGTCAATCAAATCTGTATCGCAGGAGTGGTGCAAGGGCTTGCCGAAGGGTTACACTTTGCTAAAAGTGCAGGTCTTGATGGTTTAAAAGTGGTTGAGGTGATCAGCAAGGGCGCAGCTCAAAGCTGGCAAATGGAAAATCGTTATCAAACCATGTGGCAAGGTGAGTATGACTTTGGCTTTGCCATTGACTGGATGCGTAAAGATTTAGCTATTGCTTTAGATGAAGGGCGTCGTAATGGTAGCCAGTTACCAGTTACTGCCTTAGTGGATCAATTTTATTCTGAAGTACAAGCCATGAAAGGTAACCGCTGGGATACTTCAAGTTTGTTAGCGCGTTTAGAAAAAAACCGCTAGACGCTCTCAATGGTGATAACTTATTAGCCATTGCACAATTTTGTCGTTTAAGTTGCGAATTTAGTTTGTTGGTAACATAAAAGCTCGCTGGTATTTAACATTGCCAGTGAGCTTTTTTGTTATCGTATTAGCCCTTGGTATTTGTAAAAAATTCAATAATTTACTATCACTTGTTGTAATAATGTTCATTGGTTCTCAAGGTGATTGATTAGCTTATAAGCATTTGCTGCTCATAAATGGCGCTTAAGTTAATAGGTCGTTAATTTGTATTAAATTATACTATCGAAAATATAAATTCGATTTAATTTAAATGCCGCATTTTACTCAATAAAATCGTAATAAATGCTAGTAAATTAAGCTTAGCTAACGTAAAATTCCAGCTTTTGTTTTACCCCCATGCTTTAGGCATAAAGTTGACTTTGTGCCTAGACTACTATGTCGCCTGATAATCAGGCGCCCAATAGCATTTGATATGCAAAAATGCAGTGGATGAGAAAATGCAGCAGTTAACAGAGATCGTAGAACAAGCCTTAGAAGTAATAGGTAAGGCCAGTGATCTAAAGACACTGGATGATATCCGTGTCGACTACCTTGGTAAGAAAGGTAAGATCACTGACATGATGAAAATGATGGGTAGCTTAAGTCCAGCAGAGAAACCTGCCTTTGGACAAGCAGTCAACCAAGCTAAGCAAGCGGTACAGAAGCAACTTTCTGAGCGTATTGAAGGCTTAAAGGCTGCTGAATTAGAAGCGCAACTTATCGCAGATAAAATCGATGTAACCTTACCAGGTCGTACGCTTGAAATGGGCGGTTTACACCCAGTAACACGTACGATTGAACGTATTGAAACTTTCTTTGGCGAGCTTGGTTTTACCACTAAGCATGGTCCTGAAATCGAAGATGACTTTCATAACTTCGATGCATTGAATATTTCTGAGCATCATCCAGCTCGTGCTGATCATGACACCTTTTATTTCAATCCAAAAGTGATGTTGCGTACGCAAACTTCAGGGGTACAAATTCGTACCATGGAGCATGAAAAGCCACCTTTACGTATCATTTCTCCAGGTCGTGTTTATCGTAACGACTACGATCAAACTCACACGCCAATGTTCCACCAAGTGGAAGGTTTGTTAGTTGATGAAAAAGTTAACTTTGCAGAGCTGAAAGGCATTTTGCATGACTTCTTACGTAACTTTTTCGAAGAAGATTTAGAAGTGCGATTCCGTCCATCTTACTTCCCGTTTACTGAGCCTTCAGCTGAAGTTGATGTTATGGGTAAAAACGGTAAGTGGCTTGAAGTATTAGGTTGCGGCATGGTGCACCCTAATGTCCTTCGCAGTGTCGGTATCGACCCAGAAAAATACTCTGGTTTTGCTTTTGGTATGGGGGTTGAGCGTTTGACTATGCTGCGCTACGGTGTTAACGACTTACGTGCCTTCTTTGAAAACGATTTACGTTTTCTTAAGCAATTCAAATAACGGAGCAATATAAAGATGAAATTCAGTGAATCTTGGCTTCGTGAATGGGTTAGCCCATCTGTAAGCCGTGAAGAATTATCACACCAAATCACAATGGCCGGTCTTGAAGTTGACGGTATTGATGCCGTTGCAGCCGAATTTAGCGGTGTGATTGTTGGTGAAGTGGTTGAGTGTGGTCAGCATCCAGATGCTGACAAATTACGCGTAACTAAAATTAATGTTGGCGGCGATGAGTTAATTGATATCGTCTGCGGTGCACCAAACTGCCGTTTAGGCTTAAAAGTTGCTGTGGCAATGGTGGGCGCTGTGTTACCTGGCGATTTTAAAATTAAAAAAGCCAAACTGCGCGGTCAGCCATCATTTGGTATGTTGTGTTCATACGGCGAAATCGGTATTGATATCGACAGCGACGGTATTATTGAATTACCAACAGATGCTCCAATCGGTAAAGACATCCGTGAATACCTTGAATTAAACGATGCGATTATAGATGTTGATTTAACCGCTAACCGTGCTGATTGTTTAGGTATGGCAGGTTTAGCGCGCGAAGTCGGTGTATTAAACCGTCAAGCGGTTGTTGAGCCAACGTGGGATGCAGTAACTGCGACTATCGATGATAAAGTTGAAATTAACGTTATTGCAGCAGATGCCTGTCCTCGTTATTTAGGCCGTGTGGTTAAGAATGTAAACCTAGCGGCAGCAACGCCTTTATGGATGCAAGAGAAGTTACGTCGTAGTGGTATTCGTTCAATCGATCCGATTGTTGATATTACTAACTACGTATTAATTGAATACGGTCAGCCAATGCATGCCTTTGACTTAGCAGCCTTAAATGGTGCTATCCAAGTGCGTTTAAGCGATGGTGTTGAAAAGTTAACTTTACTTGACGGTAATGAAATTACTGTTCCATGCGACACTCTAGTCATTGCTGACGATAAAGCAGCCGTGGCATTAGCGGGTGTATTTGGCGGTGAAGCGTCAGGCGTAACCGAAAAGACCCAAGATATTTTATTAGAGTGTGCATTCTTTGCGCCTTTAGCCATTATGGGTAAATCTCGCCGCTTAGGCTTACACACAGATGCGTCACACCGTTTTGAACGTGGTGTTGACCCTGAGCTTCAACATAAAGTTATGGACCGAGCTACGCGCTTAGTACTTGATATTTGTGGTGGTGAAGCAGGTCCTATTGCTGAAGCAGTATCTGAAACGCATTTACCAAAGCCGGCTCAAATCACTTTGCGCCGAAGCAAGTTAGACAAAATTCTAGGTCATCATATCCCTGATAGCGATGTGACAGAAATTCTTGAGCGTCTTGGATTTACTGTTGCAGTAACCGCTGACGCTTGGAATGTGACCACGGCAACATATCGTTTTGATATGGCCATTGAAGAAGATTTAATCGAAGAAGTTGCCCGTATTTACGGATATAACAATATCCCAAATATTGCACCTGTTGCTTCATTAAGTATGTCTGATCACAAAGAAGCTAATATTCCATTAAGTAAAGTGCGCAGTGTATTAGTGGCTCGCGGTTTCCAAGAAGCTGTGACCTATAGCTTTGTTGATCCTAAGTTACAAAACATTGTTCATCCAAATGAGCCTGCAATGATTTTACCGAATCCTATTTCGGTTGAAATGTCAGCGATGCGTTTATCGATGTTCACGGGTTTATTAACTTGTGTAGGTTATAACCAAAGCCGTCAACAAGGTCGCGTACGTTTATTTGAAACCGGTTTACGCTTTGTACCTGATGCCAAAGCAGATTCTGGCGTTAGACAACAAGCGATGATTGGCGCGGTTATTTCTGGTGTTCAAAATGATGAACATTGGTCTATGGAATCTAAAACTGTCGACTTCTTTGATTTAAAAGGCGATTTAGAATCAATTATCGGCTTGACAGTTTCGACTTCTGAATTTACTTTTAGAAGTGCAACACATTCAGCTCTACATCCAGGGCAATGTGCTGAAATATTGAGAAATAATCGAGTTATTGGTGTCATAGGTGCTATCCATCCTAGTTTGGAGAAGCCTTTTGGCCTTAATGGCAAAACAATTGTTTTTGAGTTAGAACTGGACGCTTTATTACAAGCCAGTTTGCCGCTAGCCCAAGCTGTATCTAAGTTTCCTGCTAATCGACGTGATATTGCTGTTGTTGTAGACGAAGAAGTTTCTGCAACTAATGTTATGAATTTGATAAGAAAAGTTGGCGAAAATCAGTTGGTTGGCTTAAACTTGTTCGATGTATACCGGGGTAAAGGTGTTGAAGCTGGCAAAAAGAGCCTTGCAATCGCACTTACATTACAAGACATTACTCGTACACTTGAAGAAAAAGACATTACTGAAACTGTTGATTCAGTTGTCTCGGCACTTAAGAGCGAGTTCAACGCATTGTTGAGGGATTAAAAGTATGGCACTTACCAAAGCCGAAATGGCAGAACATCTTTTCGAAACACTTGGCATGAACAAACGTGTAGCCAAAGAGATGGTTGAGTCTTTCTTTGAAGAGATTAGAGAAGCACTTGAAAGTGGTGAGCAGGTCAAGTTATCTGGCTTTGGAAACTTTGATTTGCGCGATAAAAACCAAAGACCGGGAAGGAACCCAAAAACTGGTGAAGATATTCCTATTTCAGCTCGCCGTGTAGTGACGTTCCGTCCGGGGCAAAAACTCAAAACACGTGTTGAAGAAGCAAATGCTGAAAAGAAGTAGTTTCACTGTTTAATAAAAAAGCCACTCATTGAGTGGCTTTTTTATTTTAACAAATTAAGCAAGATTCAAAGTAGCAATTTTACAATATTCAGATGTTGTCCCGCTGATAAATTGGTATTATGGCCAATTCCTTAGGCTCTTTGTTTCACTGTGTTAATGTAATCTTTGAGGTTTCTTTTGGCTAGACAAGCAAAACATTTCGATCGTCGCTTTACCCTATCTTTATTGCACCCGAAATATTGGGGTACATGGCTAGCCATTATGGTGTTATTTATGTTTGGGGTGATGCCTGCTTGGTTGCGAGATCCTATAGCGCGACTATTAGCCAAGCTGGTACTGTCTTATGCGAAAAAACCCATCAATATTGCGCGTATCAATATTCAAACATGTTTTCCTGAGAAGTCAGCGACTGAGGTGGATGAGTTAATTAACGCCAACGTCGATATGTTTGTTTTAACCTTGGTATCTCAAGCTGAATTATTAATTCGCTCAGATGCGCATCTAAGGCGTCGAGTCAGTATTACAGGTTTTGAACATGTGCAAGCCGCGCGTGATGCTGGCCAGCCGATTATTTTTATCATGCCCCATGTATGGCCGATTGATTATGCCGGGCTGCGTTTAAATATCGAACTGCCTATGGTTACCATGGCCAAAGCTCATAATAACGGCTTATTCAATTGGTTTAGTAATCGACTACGCAGTAGTAAGAATGGCCGCGTTTACATGCGAGAGGCGGGCATACGCGCGCTAATCACTGAATTAAAGCAAGATAATAGCTTCTTTTATTTACCAGATGAAGATTTAGGTCCTGAGCAAAGTGTATTTGCTCCATTGCTGGCAACAGAAAAAGCCACCTTACCGGTAGTAGGGCGTTTAGCGCAAGCAGGTAAGGCGCAGGTTTTACCGGTAAAAATTGGTTACGACAAAGCAGCTTACCAGTTTAAGTTGACCGTGATGCCGCAAGTTAAGCCTGAAGATATGCAAGGTAAGGATAACGAAGCCATTGCTTTAAATAAAATGGTTGAGCAAGTTATTCAAGCTTACCCTGAGCAATATATGTGGTTTTTGAAATTCCTTAAAACCCGTCCAGAAGGGCAAGCAAAAATCTATTAATTTGAATAACTAATAAACCAAAAAAGCACTCGATGAGTGCTTTTTTTGGTTAAAGGAAAATTAGTGTGGCGCTAAGATGTCACTTTAATTAACGGTTACTCTGAAAAGTAATACCAACCTTGATTGATAAGCTGGGTTAATACCGTCATGACTTGCTGATCATTGAGCCAGTTTTGAAGCTGCGATTGAGTGAGTAGGTGATTATTGGCGATCTCGGCGATGATGTCTTGTTCAATCCCTGCGGCGTAAACCACTTCACCATTGATATACAACTGCGCTTGGGTATCAGCCTCTAGGCTTAATACCTTTAAGCCGCCAATACGTTGCATGTTAGCGCCATCTTCAATGGCTTCCTTAACATCTGTTGTTGAAATTGGCGCTTCAAAGGGATTGATATCGAGTTCAAAACGATTTTGGCTGAGTAACTTACCTAGCATAGTTTGGTATTGGGCAGGATCAGTTGCTAATTGAGCCAGTAAATCCATGATCCCTTGCTGCTGAGTTTGACTGACTAGGCCATGGCTTGCAGCTTCTTCGCTAGAGGTAAATCTATGTTGGCCAGCACTGTTATCAATCAGCGAATCAGCCAACTCAGTTAATAACTCTTGCTGACTTGGCGCTCTAAAACCAATAGAATAACTCATTGCAAGACTTAAGGTTTCACCGCAATGAGGGTAGCCTGGCGGAATATATAACATATCGCCTTTGCTGAGCACCACATCAATAATAGGTTCAAAGTCATCGACTAATGGACTTGATGGATCTCCACCACGGCATTGATGTTCGCCATTATGGCCCACTTTCCAGCGGCGTTCCCCTTCTCCTTGGATCAAGAACACATCATAATTATCAATATGTGGCCCAATGCCGCCTTGTGGGGTGGCAAACGATACCATTAAGTCATCAAAACGCCAATCAGGTAAAAATCTGAATGCTTCAACCAGTGGTTGAGACTCCGGATACCAATGGTTTACCGCTTGTACAAGTAACTGCCATTTGTCATCGCCATGTTCGTCATAGTCTTCAAACGGCCCTTGAATCACTTTCCAGTCATCGGTTTCAGTTTTAACGATGCGAGAAGAGATATCTTCTTCCATGGCTAGGCCTGCAAGTTCATCGGCCGATATTGGATCTTCAAATGCCTTAAAGGCATTTTTGATGACTATAGGTTTTTGTTGCCAATATTTACTGATGAACTCAGCAGTATCAAAATTTAATGTATACATAGTATTAAAAAAGGCGGCAATCCTTATGGAACTGCCGCCTATCCTTATTCAACAATCAATAGTTGTTATTGAGTGGAAGATTATTTTAACTCGTCAACAAATGCTTCAGCACGACCAATGTAGTTGGCTGGCGTCATTGTTTTAAGTTCAGCTTTAACGTTATCAGGTAACTCTAGACCATCGATAAAGACTGCAAGTTGATCGCCGTCGATACGCTTACCACGGGTTAACTCTTTTAATTTCTCGTATGGCTTTTCAATGCCGTAGCGACGCATCACTGTTTGTACTGGCTCTGCTAATACTTCCCAGTTTTTATCTAACTCAGCGCGAAGGTTTGCTTCATTCACTTCAAGCTTGCTGATGCCTTTCATTGTTGCTTGATAAGCAATTAATGAATGCGCCATACCAACACCTAAGTTACGCAATACTGTTGAGTCAGTTAAATCTCGCTGCCATCTTGATACAGGAAGCTTTGCGGCTAAATGCTGCATTAACGCGTTAGCAATACCTAAGTTACCTTCAGAATTTTCAAAATCAATTGGGTTAACTTTGTGCGGCATGGTTGATGAACCAATCTCGCCAGCGATAGTGCGTTGCTTGAAGTGACCTAATGCAATGTAGCCCCAAATGTCACGATCGAAATCGATTAAGATGGTGTTGAAACGGGCAATAGCATCAAATAACTCAGCGATGTAATCATGGGGCTCAATTTGAGTGGTGTATGCGTTCCAGTTAATACCTAAACTTGTCACAAAGCGTTGTGACAGCTCATGCCAGTTAACTTCTGGGTAAGCAGAAAGGTGAGCATTGTAGTTACCCACAGCGCCATTGATTTTACCCATGATTTCTACTGCATTGATTTGGTCTAGTTGGCGTTCTAAACGAACGGCAACGTTAGCCATTTCTTTACCCAGCGTAGAAGGCGAAGCCGGTTGACCATGTGTACGTGACATCAATGGTACTGATTTGTTGTCTCTTGCTAATTGCTTAAGCGCATTGACAATTTCTAGACACTGAGGCGCTAATACTAATTCACGTGCTTCTTTAAGCATTAATGCGTGAGATAAGTTATTAATATCTTCAGAAGTACAAGCAAAATGTACGAATTCGTCGATTGCAACTAATTCAGCGTTATCTGCAATTTGTTCTTTGATGAAATACTCAACCGCTTTAACGTCATGGTTAGTGGTTCTTTCAATCGTTTTAACGCGCAAAGCGTCTTCTTCACTGAAGTTATCCTTAATGCTATCTAGTAACGCTAATGCGTCTTCACTAAATGGCGGAACTTCTTCAATCTCTGGGCAACTTGAAAGTAGTTTTAACCAGTTAATTTCAACTTGTACACGGTATTTTGTTAAACCGAATTCGCTGAAAATACCTCGTAGAGAGGTGGTTTTACTACCGTAACGACCGTCTATCGGCGAGATAGCTGTCAGTGCAGAAAGATCCATTTGAAGCTCCTTGATGAACTTTTATTGTAAGTTGGAATATTTGTAGGGTGAATCGTTAATTATTTTTACGGCTACTGATAGCGGTATCCACAATGGCTTTACGGGCAAAAACTAAGTGACGGCGTTTGCCTCCCAGTTGTCGCCATAAAACGGCACTGCGCATCGCTGCTAGCAATAAAGCACGAATTTTTTGTTGTACTTGCGGTTGTTGTAAATAAGCTGGATTCCCAGAAATTTGCAATTTAGGTCCCAGTTCACTGATGGTATCACTGTAAATACTGGCAAGACTGGCGATGATTTGTTCATCAGTAATCGCAAAATGGTGTAGTTGTCGATGCACTTGGTTGATGCGTTCAGCTAACATGCCTAAGCCATTTGCTGAGCGAGCCAGTTTGCGCTCCAGTGCTAACATACCAACAAGGTAGCGGGTGGTTTCCACATCCTTGCTATTACCATCACCCAATTGGTTTTCAATGAGCTGATAACCTTTATTAAGTGCTTGCTTATCGGTATAGATATCACTAATAGAATCAGGATCTGTGACCATGATGGTGTTCAGACTTGCAGCAAGTGCGCTTTCATCTGAATCACCATGACGAGCAATATGTTGTACTTGAGCAATAGCTTGTAATATTCCGGCAAACGCCATAGTGCGTTCAAATAAGACTTGGCTCACAGACTATCCTCTAATTAAACAATCAATGATTCCGCCGCCAAGGCAGACTTCACCATCATAAAATACTGCAGATTGCCCCGGCGTTACCGCAGCAACGGGTTCATCAAAAATAACCCTTAAGTTACTGTCATCATCATAAGTCACAGTGCAGTGCACATCTTGCTGACGATAACGAGTTTTAACGGTAATTTTTGCTGGTGCGCTTGGGCCTTTGCGGTCAACCCAATGTAATTGATTGACCAACATGCCAGTAGACATTAACCGTGGATGCTTACCACCTTGGGCCACAACGAGCACATTGCGGGTTAAATCTTTATCAACCACATACCAAGGATCATCGTTACTATTTTTCAAGCCACCAATACCCAGACCTTTACGCTGGCCTAGTGTGTGGTACATCAATCCTTGGTGGGTACCAATCACTTCACCTTCATCAGCGGTTTCAATATCACCAGGCTGAGCAGGTAAGTAGGTTGCTAAAAAGTCAGTAAACTTGCGCTCACCGATAAAGCAGATGCCAGTACTGTCTTTTTTATCATGGGTGATTAAGCCCATTTCTTTGGCGATATCACGAACTTGGTGTTTTTCTAATTCGCCCACAGGGAATAAACTTTTAGCCACTTGCTCATGACTAAGGGTATAGAGGAAATAACTTTGATCTTTATTGCCATCAACACCACGTAACATTTGAGTTCCGTCAGCACTGTCATAACGGCGAACGTAGTGGCCCATAGCAATATAGTCAGCATCAAGAATTTCGTCAGCGAATTCTAAAAATGCTTTGAATTTGATTTCTTTGTTACAGATGATATCGGGATTTGGGGTACGACCTGCTTTATATTCCGCTAAGAAATACTCGAAAACATTGTCCCAATACTCTGCCGCAAAGTTAACTGTATGAAGTTTAATGCCTAATTTATCACAGACGGACTGGGCATCTTTTAAGTCTTCAGAAGCCGCACAATACTCATCGGTATCATCTTCTTCCCAGTTCTTCATGAACAATCCTTCTACTTGGTAGCCTTGCTGCATAAGCAAATACGCAGAAACAGAAGAATCTACACCGCCGGACATGCCAACGATGACTTTTTTACCATTTGGATTGGGAGTACTTAATGTCATAAAACCTAGAAACCATGAGTGTTTGGGTAGTTAGAGATTATAATGTGGTCGCCGTTAGTGCATTTCAAGTGCGCTGACAAATGAACCTATAAATCTCCAAAATGTGCGGCGCATATTCTATCATGCATTATTGGTTGCGGCTATGATCTGCAGTTCACTATTAATCAGTGATAATGGGCTGTGGGGTTTATGTAAATAGTCTTCAATAGATTTGAGTACTAATGGGCTGCGAAGTTGATTTTGACGGGCTTTTACCTGTTCTATAGTTAACCAATGGCAGGCACTAATAGCAGGATCTGTTGGGGTGCATTCAACGCATTTGTTTACTTGTGCGCAAAAAGTAAATCGCATAAAAGACAATGCGTTTGATGCACTAAATTGGTAGATGCAAACGAGTGCCGAAATAGTAATATTTAATCCGGTTTCTTCTTTTACTTCCCGAATGCAGGCATCAATGATGGTTTCATTGGCTTCTAAATGCCCTGCAGGTTGGTTAAAGCGCACTTCACCATCAATAATTTCTTCAACTAATAAAAATTTATTATCACAATGGATAACACAAGCAACAGTGGTATTGGGTTTATAACGTGGTTTCACCATGACTTATCCTATTGCCTAAAAATCTTGTGTGACAGATTAACTTTCTTGTTTGTGGACTTTATATTCACCACAATTAATGTCACCTAAACTCCATTGACCTATTTTATAGCGAATTAATCTTAAAGTAGGGTGGCCGATATGCGCTGTCATGCGTCTCACTTGTCGGTTTCTGCCTTCACAAATTTGAATTTCTAACCAGGTTGTTGGAATAGACTTTCGCTCACGCACTGGCGGGGTTCGCTCCCAAACCGCAGGTTCATCGATTACTTTTGCTTTTGCTGGCAAGGTCATGCCATCTTTTAGTTCAACCCCTTGGCAGAGTGCTTTTATTGACGCTGCATCTGGCTCACCTTCAACTTGAGCCCAATAAGTCTTAAAGGTATTCTTTTTCGGCTGGGTCAATTTCGCCTGCAGTTTACCGTCATTAGTGAGTAGCAATAAGCCTTCACTGTCTCTATCTAAACGTCCTGCAGCATAAACGTCTTTTACTGGAATAAAATCTTTTAAGGTTTGGCGACCAGATTCATCGGTAAATTGACATAAAACATCAAAAGGTTTGTTAAACAACACAATTACGGGATCGGATACTGGCTTAGCTACTGGGCGTTTAAAGCCTTTTTTCATTGGGCGAGTTGATGTTGGGGATGCAAATTTATTACTGAAACGTTTTGGTTTGCCATTGACTGACATATAAAAGCCTTTAATGATGAAATTGATTCATTTTGTATAGTTTACTCGGCATTGGGCCTTAGTGGAATTTGAATCTTGCACATAATGGTCTATGATGTTGGCCTAAAAATGTGATCTGTACCCGTTTTTAAAAAACAAGCAGCCACTATTTATTTTTCAAATTTCATATGGATTTGTGCCGCAAAATTACACTTTAACAATAGATTAAAGGTCTTTTTAGGTAGATACTTATTACAATAATAATTTATAAAAACTATTTATTTCAATAATGTAGGAAAAAGCATGAAAGATAATTCTCCAACGATCATTTATACTGAAACTGATGAAGCCCCCGCATTAGCTACGCTGTCATTACTCCCTATCATCCGCACATTTACCAATGCTGCAGGTGTAAAAGTCGAGACTAGAGATATATCTTTATCTGGCCGTATTATTGCTAACTTTCCTGAAAAGTTAACTGCAGAGCAAAAAATTGCTGATGCACTCACTGAGTTAGGCCTAATGGCAAATACGCCTGAAGCTAATATTATCAAGTTACCTAACATCAGTGCGTCAATTCCACAGTTAAAAGCCTGTATCGCTGAACTTCAAGCGAAAGGTTACGACATACCAAACTACCCAGATGAGCCATCGACTGATGCAGAGCGTGAATCTCAGTCACGTTATGACAAGATTAAAGGCAGTGCAGTAAACCCGGTATTGCGTGAAGGTAACTCTGATCGCCGCGCGCCAACATCGGTAAAAAATTACGCTAAGAAAAACCCGCATTCAATGGGTAAATGGGCAAGTGATTCAGCATCACACGTTGCGCATATGAATGAAGGTGATTTTTACGGTAGTGAGCAATCAGTCACCCTGACTGATGCTGATACTGTAGATATCGTGCTAACCCAAGCAGATGGCCAAAAAGTAGCTTTGAAAACGGGCTTATCTTTATTAGCCGGTGAAGTAATTGATACCGCAGTAATGAGCAACAAAGCTTTAGTTGCCTTTTACGAGCGAGAAATCGAAGCGGCTAAATCTGAAGATGTACTATTGTCATTGCACCTTAAAGCAACAATGATGAAAGTATCAGACCCGATTTTATTTGGTCACGCTGTAAAAGTTTTCTTTAAAGAGGTTTTTGACAAGCACCAAGTGCTGTTTGATGAATTAGGCGTTGATGTTAACAATGGTTTTGGTGATGTATACGCAAAAATTGCCACATTACCAGAAGCCCAGCGCGCAGAAATCGAGGCTGATATTGCTGCGGTTTATGCTAAACGTCCAGCATTGGCGATGGTTGATTCAGATAAAGGCATCACTAACTTACACGTACCAAGTGATATTATTATTGATGCATCTATGCCTGCAGCTATTCGTTCTTCAGGTAAAATGTGGGGCCCAGATGGCCAACTTAAAGACACCAAAGCAATGATCCCTGATCGTTGTTATGCCGGTGTGTATCAAGAAACAATTGCATTTTGTAAAACCAATGGCGCATTTAACCCAACCACAATGGGCAGTGTGCCAAACGTCGGTTTGATGGCTCAAAAAGCCGAAGAATACGGTAGTCATGATAAAACATTTGAAATTGCACAAGCAGGTGTTGTTAACGTTGTTAACCGTGCTGGCAAGGTGTTGATGACGCATAATGTTGAAGTTGGTGACATTTTCAGAATGTGCCAGGTAAAAGATGCACCAATCCGCGATTGGGTTAAGTTAGCAGTTCGACGTTCACGTTTAAGTGCCACGCCTGCAATTTTCTGGTTAGACAGTAAGCGTGCTCATGACGCTCAATTAATCACTAAAGTTGAAGCTTATCTTCAAGATCATGATACTGACGGCTTGGATATACAAATTCTTGCACCAGTAGAAGCAACTCGAGTGACACTCGCTCGCGTTAAACAAGGTTTAGATACTATTTCTGTAACGGGTAACGTACTGCGTGATTACCTGACTGATCTATTCCCAATTCTTGAATTAGGCACTAGTGCTAAAATGCTATCAATTGTGCCGTTAATGAATGGCGGTGGCTTATTTGAAACAGGCGCGGGTGGTAGTGCACCTAAGCATGTTCAACAAGTTGAGAAAGAAGGCCATTTACGCTGGGATTCACTGGGTGAATTTTTGGCATTAGCGGCTTCTTTAGAGCATTTAAGCCAAACAGCAAATAACCCTAAAGCACAGGTGCTAGCGGATACGTTAGATATTGCTATCGGCCAATTCCTTGATAGCAATAAATCACCTTCACGTCGTGTTGGTGAGCTTGATAACCGTGGTAGTCACTTTTATTTAGCCATGTATTGGGCTCAAGCTGTCTCAGTGCAAACTGTTGATACGGAATTAGCTGCGCAGTTTACTGAACTTGCTGAGTCGCTAACATCTAACGAAGCGGCAATTGTGGCGGAATTGAATGCATCACAAGGCCCTGCTGTTGATTTAGGTGGTTACTACCGTTTAGACGCAGCAAAAGCTGAAGCTGCCATGCGTCCAAGTGCATTACTAAATCAATTTATTACACATTAAGCGTTTTTTTGTGGCTAAATTGAAGGCATAAAATTGATGCCGTAAAGCAGAGGGCTTGCTCTCTGCTTTTTTGTGCCTGTTTGCCGCCATAGCCAGTTCGACTGATTTTAATCGCACTCAGTTAATGGGATAAGCTTTCAAGGCTTGAATACTGAAACTAGGCTCAGTGAGATTTAGCCTCTGTCAGCAAATTTGTTAACGCCGGAGGTTGAAGTTGCTTAAGTTAAGATGAATTGAACCTCAGTTTTATTTACGATTAGGTGTTTTTTTGGGCAAACAGTTTAATATTTACTTTTTATTTGCCCAATAAAAAAGGCAGAGATTAAAATCTCTGCCTTTTTGATTTATAGTTTCACCGACTATTTTGTTGGTGAAATGGCTGAAGCATGCATGCCCTTTGGGCCCTGCTCAGTTTCGAAATCGACAGGCTGACCCGCTTTTAGCGTTCTGTAGCCTTCCATTTCAATAGTTGAATAATGTGCAAAAACATCTTCGCCACCCTGATCTGGGCATATAAACCCGAATCCTTTGGCGTTGTTGAACCATTTAACAGTTCCGCTTGCCATACTTCCACTTCCTTCTGTTGCCTACTTACCAGTAAGATAGTAAAACTTATTAAGAGCGGTCTACATGTGCCGCCTGCAAACAGAATGAAATTTGTACGAAAAGATGTCAAGTAAAAATTAACAAAATGACAACATTTAATTAATTTAATAATATCAATTGGTCTTGTACCAAACTAGAGGCTAGTATTAACACATGGGTAGATTAGGCAGCGTAGAGCACACTAAAGAGCGTGTTGAATCGGAGCTACAACCACCTTCAATGTATAAGGTCGTGTTAAATAACGATGATTACACACCGATGGATTTTGTTATTGAAGTGCTTCAACGCTTTTTTAACAAGGATGAACAGCAAGCCACAGACATCATGTTGGCTATCCATCACCAAGGTAAAGGAATATGTGGTGTTTTTTCATTTGGGATCGCTGAAACCAAAGTCTTACAAGTAAATCAATTTGCCAGAGAAAACGAACATCCGTTGCTGTGTACATTAGAAGCCGCATAGTGAACTTGCTGTTCACAACCGGTAACTCTGCAGTATTTGAGTATTTTTAGGGGGTGCTATGCTAAACAAAGATCTTGAAGTCACCTTGAATCTCGCTTTTCAACAAGCTCGAGATTCACGTCATGAATATATGACAGTAGAACATTTATTATTAGCATTAATTAATAACCCATCGGCTAAAGAAGCACTATTAGCCTGTGGTGCAGATCTGTCTCGTTTACACGAGGAAGTATCTAACTTCATCCAACAAACAACCCCATTAATCGCTGACACCACAGAAGAACGTGAAACTCAGCCTACCTTAGGCTTTCAACGTGTGCTTCAGCGTGCAGTATTTCATGTGCAGTCATCAGGTCGTAATGAAGTCACAGGTGCCAATGTCTTAGTTGCTATTTTTAGTGAGCAAGAGTCTCAGGCTGTATATTTACTGCGTCGCTGCGAAATAACGCGTTTAGATGTGGTTAACTATATCTCCCACGGTTTACCAAAAGACGATAGTGACGAAGAGATAAATAACCCAGAAGCCAGCGAAGAAGGCACTGAAGCCGGTGAAGATAGAAGTTTATTGGCTCAATTTGCTACAGACTTAAATCAATTATCTAAAGATGGGGTCATAGACCCACTCATTGGCCGTGATGATGAAGTTGAACGAGCGATTCAAACCTTATGTCGTCGTCGTAAAAATAACCCATTATTGGTCGGTGAGGCTGGTGTGGGTAAAACAGCCATTGCTGAAGGTTTAGCCTACCGTATCGTTAATGAGCAAGTACCTGATGTTATCAAAGATGCGACTGTGTATTCGTTAGATTTAGGCTCATTACTCGCTGGCACTAAATACCGTGGTGATTTTGAAAAACGCTTTAAAGGGCTATTAAAAGAGCTGGCCAAAAATGAACATGCGATTTTATTTATTGATGAAATTCATACCATCATTGGTGCAGGTGCCGCTTCAGGTGGGGTAATGGATGCCTCAAATCTGTTAAAACCTTTGTTATCCAACGGCTCACTTCGATGTATGGGCTCAACCACATTCCAGGAATACCAAAGTATTTTTGAGAAAGACAGGGCTTTAGCCCGTCGTTTCCAAAAAATTGATATTAACGAACCTTCGGTTGCTGAAACCACTAAGATTTTACTGGGACTTAAATCAAAGTATGAAGAACATCATGGGGTTCGTTACACTCAGGCTGCAATCAGTTCTGCGGCCAGCTTGTCAGCTAAGCACATTAATGACCGTCACTTGCCTGACAAGGCCATTGATGTGATTGATGAGGCGGGCGCTAGAATGGTGATGCTGCCAGCTAGCAAACGTAAAAAAACCATCGGTCAGCCAGAAATTGAAGCCATTATTGCCAAAATAGCACGTATTCCTGAGAAGTCCGTATCGTCTACTGACAAAGATTTACTTAAGAACCTTGAACGTAACCTTAAGATGTTGGTATTCGGGCAGGACAAAGCCATTGAGGGCCTTAGCTCTGCCATACGTTTATCTCGAAGCGGCTTAGGTGCAGAGAAAAAGCCTGTGGGCAGTTTCTTATTTGCCGGCCCTACTGGGGTGGGTAAAACCGAGGTGACTAATCAGTTGGCATCATGTTTAAACATGAAGCTTATCCGTTTTGATATGTCTGAGTATACCGAAAGACATACGGTTTCACGTTTAATTGGTTCACCACCCGGTTATGTCGGTTACGAGCAAGGCGGTTTACTTACTGATGCCGTAATTAAAAACCCGCATTGTGTGGTGCTGCTAGATGAAATCGAAAAAGCTCACCCTGACATTTATAATTTGCTGTTGCAAGTCATGGATCACGGTACCTTAACCGATAATAACGGTCGCAAAGCAGACTTTAGAAATGTGACCTTGGTGATGACCACCAATGCTGGCGTTCAAGAGTCTATCCGTACTTCAATAGGCTTTAAGCAACAAGACAACAGCCTTAATGCGATGTCAGAAATTAATAAAGTGTTTTCACCAGAGTTTCGAAATCGTTTAGATTCGATTATTTGGTTTAATCATCTTGATATGACCATTATTGCTAAGGTTGTCGATAAGTTCCTTATTGAGCTGCAAGCGCAGTTAGATGAGAAGCGTGTCACCCTCGAGGTCACTGATGAAGCGCGCACTTTATTAGCTGAAAAGGGTTACGATAAAAATATGGGCGCTCGCCCGATGAGCCGTGTTGTTACTGAGTTAATCAAACGACCATTGGCTGATGAAATCTTATTTGGCAAGCTTGAAACTGGTGGAATAGCAAAAGTTGATGTCAAAGATAATGAGCTGGTGATCAGTTGCGAATGTGAAGAGAAAGTCTCTTAAACCTTGTTAATTATTTGGCTCAAATAAAAATGGCTATCTGTTTTCAGATAGCCATTTTTTCTTGACGTTAATCGCCTAATTACTATTACTAAAAATTACTGCTAATTCTTAGTATTTGCCAGGATAGCTAGCAAATAAAAAACCCGACATTAAAGCCGGGTTTTTAATATATGAGGCAGGATTAACGTGCGCGGAAGACGATACGACCTTTACTTAAATCGTAAGGAGTCAACTGAACAGTGACTTTATCACCCGTTAAAATACGGATGTAGTTTTTGCGCATCTTGCCAGAAATGTGTGCTATCACTACATGACCATTTTCAAGTTCTACGCGGAACATTGTATTTGGCAAGGTCTCAAGGATAGTGCCCTGCATTTCAATGTTGTCTTCTTTCGCCATTAATTGGTTACCTTTATGCCTTCAAATATAAAAAATTCGCCGTATCATGCCGTAAAAAGCGCGAGCTGTAAAGGCTTGAAACACTAAAGCATAGGTTCTTTTTCAATATGTTGCCATCCTTGAGCTGTTAAGATTTGATAAGGACGATATAAACGCTTGTAATTCATTTTACGATTTTCATCAATTTGGTAGCCTAAATAAAGAAATTGCTTATGTTTTTGCTGCGCGAGCTGGCATTGCAATAAAATCATATATGACCCTAAGGAACGTTTTGCATATTCGGGGTCAAAATAACTGTAAATTGCCGACATTGAATGCGTCATCATATCGGTTACAGCAACGCCAATGAGCTTTTGTTGGTCATAAACTTCAATGAAGGTATCAGGTAGCCACTGGCAAGCAAGAAAGTCGTTAAACTGGCTCTCAGAGGGAGGATACATAGGACCATCAAAATGGCGACCAATAATATATTGTTCATATAATTGATAATGTGCCGCCGTACGCTCGTGCGTAACTTTCCAGGTTAAATCTTGATTATTCTTTAAGGTTCTTTTTTGTCTTTTGGATACCTTAAACTGGCCAACATCCACTCGAATGGACTGACAAGCCTGACAGCTAGGACATCTGGGTTTGTAAATTGAACTGCCATTACGTCTAAAACCCATTCCTAACAATTGTTCGAATAAGTTTGCGTCAAGTTCAGACTCTTGAATAACAAGTAATTGCTCTTGTAAACCGTCAATATAATTACAATCAAACGGCTGGGTTAGGCCAACGCTAATGCTTCTAGAACTCAAAATAGACCTCTTGTTGTAACCAAGTATCATCGTTAATAACTTGATTTCGTAATTGTTTTAGTTGAGCTAAAAATGCTTTTCTGGGAACGTCTACGGCGCCTAAATTGGCTAGGTGAGGGTTCATAATTTGTGCATCAATGAGTTTAAAACCCTTGTCGAATAAATGCTGGTTGAGCATAGCAAAGGCCGCTTTTGAGGCATTAGATTGACGATGAAACATTGACTCGCCACAAAACACGCTTCCCACTGCAATGCCGTATAAGCCGCCAACTAGCTCATCATTATCCCACACTTCAATTGAATGTGCTTTTCCCAGTTTATGCAGCTGTATATAGGCCTGCTGGATGTCAGATGAAATCCAAGTGCCTTGCTGTGTGAGCCTAGGTTGTGAGCAAGCATGGATAACCTCAGTGAAGGCTTTATTAATACTAAAGCGCCATGGACTTTTTTTGAGCAGCTTTAACATACTTTTATTTACTGCATGTCGCTTGGGGATAAAAATGGCTCTAGGATCTGGTGACCACCAAAGGATGGGGTCGTGTTCATTAAACCAAGGGAATATGCCTTGATAGTAGGCTTCCACAAGGCGTTGCGGGCTTAAATCACCACCAACAGCTAGTAAACCATTGGGATCTGACAATGCTTGTTGTGGATCAGGAAACAAAGGCAGTTTATTTAAATAGGACAGTGAGTTCACAATTGAGTATATTAATGAGTAGACCTTATGCATACGTTAGCGGAATTTTGCCTATGTTGAAACTCACAAACTGTTCTCGAGCACTTTTTAGTGCGATTTTGTTTATCTTAATCTCAGTGCCAGCAAGTGCGGCCTACGACCGAAATCAAGCTGTCCCAGTAGAAAAGGTTGTCTACGGCCAAGTTGAATCAATTAAACATGTCACTCAAACCCAGTTGGTGGAAGATCGAAATGTTGGCTGGAAAACATTTGGCGGCGCCTTGGTGGGCGGCGTTATTGGCCATCAATTTGGTGGTGGCTCAGGCCAAGATGTTGCAACTGTGCTTGGTGCGTTAGTGGGCGGCGCTGCTGCAAATCAGTATGGAAACACGACCAGAACATTAGAATATAAACTCATTGAAATGATGATAAACCTTGATGATGGTAGCCAAGTGATGGTGATTCAAGATCAAGATCCTGGCATGGCATTTAACGCAGGTGACGAAGTGAGGGTGGTTTATCTAAAAGGCTATGTCAGAGTTGATTTAGCCATGTAAGTCTGGACGTAATTTACACAATAAAAAAGGACACAATAAAAAAGGAGCCTAAGCTCCTTTTTTATTGTGTAAACGCACCTGAAACTAGAAACCGCGAGGTAAGGTACTTTTACCTGCCGCAGCTAGTTTTTCACGCCATAATTCTTTTGGCGTTTTACCACCAGAAGTTGACGTTGCTGGTGTACTTGCAACTTTAACAGCAGGCTTTTTAGCAACTGCTTTTTTTGCGACAACTGCTTTAACCGGCTTATCTGCTACAGGCGCAACAGCGGTTTGACCTTGTGTGGCTTCAAGGTGCATTTTCTCAAGTTCGCTAAAGCGTATCGACTTGCCGCCATCAATTTTGTACCAACTGCCTTTCTGTTCAATTTCAACAGATTTACCAGTTTGATTTTCAAGAGCCGCGGTTAATTCAGCGATAAGCGCTTCTTTTGTCAAGTTTGACATTTTGAGACCTATTTTTATTTATTGAATAGTTTATTTAATGTGTTCAACATCCCGTGGGCTAATTTTAATGTTTAATGTACTTAAAAGTCCAATTTATGCAAAAATCGCTCAGCTATTAGCCAATCTTAACAAGGGTTTTTCAATAAGTATTGGTCTGCGTTACACTATTACTATCAATAAATTTAGGGTTAGTTTTATGTCATTAACGTCTGTATCTCGCCAACAATTGTCTAAATATCTCAATGATTTTCTGAATGTGAATCAGTTTAAAGATTACGCTCCCAATGGGCTGCAAGTGCAGGGCACTGAACACATCAGCACGATTGTGACTGGCGTTACCGCTTGCCAAGCATTAATCGATCAAGCTGCAGCATTAAATGCAGACGCGATTTTAGTGCACCATGGTTTTTTTTGGAAAAATGAACCCGAAGTGCTTACTGGTATGAAATACCAAAGAATAAAATCACTAATGACCCACGATATGAATTTATTCGGCTATCATTTACCTTTAGATGCACATCAAACACTGGGTAATAATGCTGAATTAGCTAAAGAATTAGGTATTGTCGATGTTGAGGTGTGTACCGATATACCGCAAAATTTACTATGGCAGGGGAAATTTCCTCAGCCATTAACTGTTGCACAAGTTAATGCATTATTAACAGAGAAGCTTAATCGAGTGCCGTTACACATTGGTGACGAGACTGAGGTTATTTCATCTATTGCTTGGTGTACTGGCGGGGCGCAGGATTATATTGATCATGCTGCAGGCTTGTACGTTGACGCCTTTATCAGTGGTGAAGTGTCAGAAAGGACCTTTCATTGCGCTATGGAGCAAGGGATCCATTACTTTGCCGCAGGTCATCATGCTACAGAGCAATTTGGTATAAAAGCTTTAGGTGAACATTTAGCCAATGAATTTGGTTTAACCCATCACTATATTGATATTGTGAACCCTGTGTAATGTTTGTCACCTGAGCGCAAAATAACTACAGATAAGGAATAAATGGATGACTGAGTATTTTTTACAAGCGTTTATATATTTATCAGCTGCAGTTATCGCCGTACCATTGGCTCAACGTTTAGGGCTTGGCTCAGTGCTTGGCTATTTAATTGCCGGACTGGTCATTGGTCCCATCATCGGCCTTGTTGGCAGTGAAACCAGCACCATTCAGCATTTTGCTGAATTTGGTGTAGTGATGATGTTATTTCTGGTGGGCTTAGAGTTAGAGCCTAAAATGCTGTGGTCCATGCGGCATCGTCTTATTGGCATGGGCGGCTTACAAGTTGGCTTGTCAGTGGGCGGTGTGATGGCCATTGCGATGTTATTTGATATTCAATGGTCAATCGCATTAACCATAGGTTTGATTTTTTCATTGTCTTCAACAGCAATTGTATTGCAGACCTTTAATGAAAAAGGCTTAATTAAAACGCCTGCCGGTCGAAATGCATTCTCAGTGCTTCTGTTTCAAGATATTGCCGTGATCCCCATGTTGGCGTTAATCCCATTGCTAGCGTTACCTGAATTAGTCGCAGTGACACAAACAGCGGTGTCTGAGGCGGCAGCCCATCATGAAGAGTTATCCTTGGTGGCTGAACTCTCCAGTGGTGTGTATGCCATCGTTTTAGTGCTCTCAATCGCTTTTGTTATTTTTGGCGGCCATTATTTAACTCGACCCATTTTTAAATTTGTTGCAGATTCTGGTGTCAGAGAGATTTCAACTGCTGCGGCATTATTGTTAGTTATTGGCATTGCGGCATTAATGAGTTTGGTTGAGGTTTCACCTGCTTTAGGCACATTTTTAGCAGGTGTGGTACTGGCTAATAGTGAGTTTAAGCATGAACTTGAGGCGAATATTGCGCCGTTTAAAGGTTTATTACTGGGGCTATTTTTCATTACCGTGGGGGCGGGGATTGATTTTGACATCTTATGGCAATATCTAGGACCCATTTTAGCCATTACTTTTGGGGTGATGTTTTTAAAGGCATTGGTGTTATTTATATTGTCTTTTATATTCCGAATTACAGGTAGTGATAGGTGGCTGTTTACCCTAAGTCTCGCTCAAGCGGGTGAATTCGGTTTTGTGTTATTGAGCTTTAGCCAACAAAATGATGTATTACCCATTCATATCGCCCAGCCATTATCTATTGTGGTTGCCTTGTCGATGTTTTTGACTCCAGGCTTATTCATCTTCTATGAAAAGTTTATTGTGCCCAAATATGAAAAGAACTCAAACGAGCGGGAACAAGATACGGTTGATGAGCAAGGTGTGGTGATCATTGCCGGTATCGGTCGTTTTGGTCAGATAGTCAATCGACTGTTACTGTCTAATGGGGTTAAGACGGTGGTGTTAGATCATCAAGCGACCCAAGTCGATAATCTACGTAAAGTCAATACTAAAGCCTTTTATGGCGACGCTACGAGACCAGATTTACTTGAGACCGCAGGTGTTGCCACGGCATCAGCATTTGTTGTAGCGATAGATAATCCACAAGCCAGTGTAGAGCTGGTTAAGCACCTAAAACATAAATACCCTAAACTGAAAGTGATTAGCCGAGCATTTGACCGTGGACATGGCCATTTATTACGTCAGGCGGGGGCTGATTACGTTGAGTCAGAGACGTTTCGCTCAGCGTTAAAAGTCGGAGCCGAATCAATGAAAGCGATGGGCTTTTCTGATGAGCTTGTGCAAAGACAAAAGAAGACTTACATGCGAGTTGAGAGTGAAGCTTCTGAAGTGCTTTATAACGAGTGGGCTAATCGTTCAGATGGTGAAAAATTTGGTGGCGATTTTATCAACTTGTTTATTGAATACGAGGAACGTTTAAAAGAGGCTATCGTAGCTGATACTGAAGCGTATAAAAGTCAACGATTCGCCCAAGAACATCCTTGCGACCCAGACAAAGAAAACTGCGGTAAAATAAATAGTAATGACACTGACAAAGACTCAGAAACTAAGTTGATGTCTTAAATTTTATTATTCATAACCCATTAAAAAAGCCGTCAAATGACGGCTTTTTTGTTGTTAATAAGTCAGTAAACTTATTACATCACACGCATACCAGGTTTTGCACCTGCATGTGGCTCTAAAATCCAGATATCTTTTCCACCAGGACCGGCGGCTAATACCATGCCTTCAGATTCACCGAACTTCATTTTACGTGGTGCAAGGTTGGCAACCATTACAGTGTGTTTACCAATTAAGTCTTCTGGTGCATAAGCTGATTTAATTCCTGCAAAGACTTGCTTAGTTTCGCCGCCTAAATCCAGTTCTAATCGAAGTAGTTTATTGGCTTTTTCAATATGTTCAGCTTTAGAAATAAGCGCGATACGCAAATCAACTTTGGCAAAATCATCAAAAGTAATTTCAGGGCTTAGGGGCTCTTTCTCAAGCTCAGTTTGAGTAGCTTCCGGCGCAGCATCAGTCACTTTACTTGCAGTTACTTGTAAGTTTTCAGTTGATGCCTCAATGATAGCTTCAATGCTTTTCATTTCAATGCGCTGCATTAATGCTTTAAACTTAGCAATTTCATGGCCAGCTAGATCTACAGCTAAATTATCCCATGTTAATGGCGTCTGTAAGAAAGCTTCAACATTGTCAGCTAGCTTAGGTAGTACCGGTTTAAGGTAAGTGACTAAGATGCGGAACAAGTTAAGTGCATTGCTACACACTTGATGGGCTTCATCTTGCTTGTCTTCTTGTTTGATTAACTGCCAAGGCGCGGCATCAGCAACATAGGCATTTGCCATGTCAGCTAAAGCCATAATTTCACGCATCGCTTTACCAAACTCACGAGTCTCATATAAATCAGCAATGATATCCTGTTTAGCTAAAAAGGCCTCAGTCAAAGTCATATCGTTGATTTTAGCTAACTTGCCGTCAAAACGTTTACTGATAAAACCAGCGGTACGTGAGGCTAAGTTCACTAATTTACCAACTAGATCAGAGTTCACTCGCTGTGCGAAGTCTTCTAGATTTAAATCTAAGTCATCAACACGGCTGTTTAATTTCGCCGCGTAGTAATAGCGAAGATACTCAGGATCTAAATTATCTAAATAAGTACGCGCTTTAATAAACGTGCCTTTTGACTTAGACATTTTGGCACCATTTACCGTAACATAACCATGTGCATAAACAGCAGTAGGTTTACGAATACCCGCGCCATCTAGCACTGCAGGCCAAAATAAACCGTGGAAGTTGACAATATCTTTACCAATGAAGTGATAAAGCTCTGTTGTAGAGTCTTTTTTCCAAAATTCGTCAAAATCAAGGTCACCACGTTTATCACATAAGTTTTTAAACGAGCCCATGTAACCGATAGGTGCGTCTAACCATACGTAGAAAAATTTACCTGGTTGCTCTGGTATTTCAAAACCAAAATAAGGCGCATCACGGGAAATATCCCATTGCTGCAGACCTTGTTCGAACCATTCTCTTAGCTTGTTGGCGATTTCAGGTTGTAGTGAACCTGATGCAAGCCATTCACTTAACATGGTTTCAAATGCAGGTAAGTCAAAGAAGAAATGTTCACTGTCCTTCATTACTGGCGTAGCACCTGACACGACCGAGTAAGGATTGATTAAATCTGTGGTGCTATAAGTCGCACCACAGTTATCGCAGTTATCACCATATTGATCTTCACTCTTACATTTCGGGCAAGTGCCTTTGACAAAGCGGTCTGGTAAAAACATTTCTTTTTCAGGATCGAATAATTGAGAAATGGTTTTGGTTTTAATGTAACCACCATCACGCAACTTCAGATAAATATCGCTGGCAAGCTCACGGTTTTCTTTACAGTGCGTGCTATGGAAGTTATCAAAGTTGATATTGAAATCAGCGAAATCTTGTTCATGTTCTTTTTGAACTTGAGCAATCATTTCTTCTGGTGTAATACCCAGTTGTTGGGCTTTCAGCATGATTGGGGTGCCATGGGCATCATCTGCACAAATATAGTGACATTCATGTCCACGAAGTTTTTGGTAACGAGACCAAATATCAGTTTGAATATACTCAAGCATATGACCTAAATGGATAGGACCATTTGCATATGGGAGGGCACTTGTCACCAGAATTTTACGTTGTGAATTTGTCATTTTGTCTCAACAATCGATTACACCAAATATATGTTGATGATACTAACCGATCAAAGTGATTATTTCATCAAACAACAACAAAATGGGCTAAATTTGCGCTCATTTTTCTTGAATTCTGGTACACTTGAACAAATTTATCGCTGGGAGTTCTGCTTTTGTCTACTTCGCATACAGATTATCAATTAAGTGCTGACCTATTAGGTCCCGTGTTGAGTATTTTAGATGCATATCAAGATCCATATTTAGCCGAAGGGCTTGTATCTGCAGGTTGTGTCACTAAGCTTTCAATTGAAGGCAAACGTTTATCACTTGGGTTAGTTTATCCATACCCATGTATGACGCAATATCGTGATACTGTCATGGATGTGACTAAAAAATTAGCCGTACTTGATGCTATTGATGAAGTAGAGTGCGAAATTGATTTTCAGCCAAGAGTATTTTCTGCGGTTAGCTCTGTAGCGCCATTGCCAAATATTAAGCAAGTCATTGCTGTGGCTTCAGGTAAAGGTGGCGTGGGTAAATCAACCACGGCAGTTAACCTTGCATTAGCTTTAAAAGCAGAAGGTGCTGAAGTGGGCATCTTAGATGCTGACATTTACGGTCCTTCAATTCCTATGATGCTGGGTTTACAAGGTTTTAAACCGACTTCACCTGACGGGAAAATGATGACCGCAGCCAGTGCTCATGGCATTACTGCCCAATCAATCGGCTTTATGTTAGGTGATGGCGAAGCTGCAGTATGGCGTGGCCCAATGGCGGCCGGTGCTTTAAATCAGTTATTAACTGAAACCCAGTGGCCAGAACTTGATTATTTGGTTATCGATTTACCACCTGGAACCGGTGATATCCAATTAACCCTTTCGCAAAAATTTCCTGTGAGTGGCACGGTTGTGGTGACTACACCGCAAGATATTGCCCTTGAAGATGCGAAAAAAGGCATTACCATGTTCCAAAAAGTGGATATCCCAGTGTTAGGGATTATTGAGAACATGAGTTTTCATTTATGTCCAGAATGTGGCCATAAAGAACACCCATTTGGTACTCATGGTGGCAGTAAAATTGCCGAGCGTTATGAAGTACCGTTATTAGGTGCTTTGCCGCTTAATATCAACATTCGTGAATCAATGGATGAAGGTAACCCTGCAGTTGTGAGTCAGCCTGATTCTGAAGTGGCAGGGATTTATCGTGAGATCGCTCGTAAAGTTGGGGCTCAACTAGCCAAACAACAAAGTAAAAAGACAGTATCAATTAGTATTTCAGACGACGAGTAAGGTTTTAAATAATGAATTCTCCGCAATGTGTCATTATCGGTATCGCGGGTGCGTCAGCATCAGGTAAAAGTTTAATTGCTCAAACTATTTTTGAAGAGTTAAAGCGTGATTTAGGTACCGACCAAATTGGCGTAATCAATGAAGATGCCTATTATCGCGACCAGAGCCATTTATCAATGGAAGATCGTGTTAAAACCAATTATGACCACCCTAAAGCATTAGATCATCAGTTGTTGGCTGAGCATCTAAAACAGCTAAAACGAGGCGAGTCGGTTGATATTCCTTGCTACAGCTATAAGGAACATACTCGTATTGGCAAGACCTTAGATATGCAACCTAAAAAGGTGATTATTTTAGAAGGTATCTTATTATTAACGGATCCTAAACTGCGTGAATTAATGGATGCCAGTGTATTTATGGATACGCCGTTAGATATCTGTTTTTTACGTCGTCTATCACGTGATGTTGCTGAGCGCGGGCGTACCATGGAATCTGTGATTTCTCAGTATAAAGCGACCGTTAGGCCGATGTTTTTACAATTTATTGAGCCATCTAAGCAACATGCTGACATTATCGTGCCTCGTGGTGGTAAAAACCGTATTGCAACCGATATTCTTAAAGCAAGAATACAGCATTTATTGGCACGCTAGATATTAGCACGCTTAATATAGCCGTGTTTTGCGGATTAAAATTGTATTAAGATAAAATGATGACACAGAAAGGCTCCTACAAATGGGGCCATTCTTTTGTGTAAAACCGCTTGAATCGACATGCTAATATCAAGCTGGCAGTCAGATAACACTCAGGAACGAGAATGGCATCAGTATTTGTTAATGGATTACCACAACAGCAAATTAACCCACTGGATAGAGGTTTAGCCTACGGTGATGGTGCATTTGCCACCATGCGTGTGTTACAGGGTAAGGTGTTATTCATTGATGAACATATTGAGCGATTGCAGCAAGCATGTTTGCGTATGGGCTTTGCATTACAAAATCAACTTGAGTTAATAAATCAGCTTGAGCAGCACGGCCAGGTTTTAAACCAAGGCTGTATCAAAATACTCATTAGCCGCGGTGTAGGTGGTCGAGGTTACAGTGCCCCAGACATTGTGGAGCAAACAAGCGTCATTTCCTTACATGATATTCCCGCTCACTATCAGCAATGGCAACAGCAGGGGATCAGTTTATCTTTAGCGGCGATTAGCTTAGCGCGCCAACCAATACTTGCTGGGATGAAACACCTTAATCGGCTTGAGCAAGTGCTGATAAAGCAAAACCTATTACCACAAGGTTGCGATGACTGGCTGGTACTTGACACCGATGGCAATGTGGTTGAATCATCAATGGCCAATGTCTTTATTGTAGAAGGCCAAAATGTTTATACCCCAGCAATCAGCCACAGCGGTGTATCAGGGGTGATGCGACAACAAGTTATTATCGCGTTATTAGAAAACAACATTAACGTTTACGCTGAACCAATCAGCTTATCCAGGCTTAAGCAAGCAGATCATGTTTTTATCAGCAACAGCCTGTTGGGCGTTGTTAATATTAATCATCTTGATGATAACCAATATTCCAGCTGGCCTATGAGCCATAACTTAATTAAACAGTTACAATTATCACTCTAATATGAAAAAAATACTGACCGTTTTACTCGCATTTTTGATGACCCTAACCACAGTGGCTTGCATTGTCGGTTACTGGGGATATCAACAGATAATTGCTTATCCCAATCAGACTCTCACCGTCGATGCGCCTGTTGAGTTAACTATTTCACAGGGCATGAATGTCACCAAGCTTGCTAAAGATTTAGAGCATAAACAATGGCTAACAGATAGCTGGAAATTAAAATATCTGGTTAAGCTTAAACCTGAATATGCCCATATCAAAACAGGCTTATATCAAATTGAGCCGGGTGACAGCTTGGCCTCTTTACTGAATAAGATTAATTCGGGTGACCAAATCAGCTTTTCAGTAACGTTAATCGAAGGCAAGACTATTAAGGAATGGCAACAAGTGTTGGCCACATCACCGCATCTAACTTTTGATGAGCAAGTGTTCAATCGAGTGTTATTGAAAAATGGTGACGATTCAAATTTACCAGAAGGTAAGTTTTTCCCTGAGACCTATCAATATCATGCAGGCGATAGTTTAGAGTCGGTGCTGCAACGCAGTTATACATTAATGCAAACCACTTTAGAGGCTGCGTGGCAACAGCGCGATAAAGATCTTAAACTAAAAACACCCTATGAGTTATTGATCATTGCTTCAATCATCGAAAAAGAAACAGGCAAGCCAGAAGAGCGCGATTGGGTCGCTGCAGTATTTAATAATCGCTTAAAATTAGGCATGCGTCTTCAAACAGATCCGACCGTTATTTATGGCATGGGCGATCGCTACCAAGGTAATATCACTCGCAGTGATTTACGAGAACACACGGCATTTAATACTTATCGTATAAATGGTTTACCGCCAACACCGATTGCAGCGCCAAGTAAAGCTGCTTTGTTTGCAGCAGCAAAACCTGCTGAAGTCGATTATTTATACTTTGTCTCAAGAAATGATGGCAGCCATGTTTTTTCAAAGACACTTGCACAACATAACCGTGCAGTTAACGAATATCAGAGAAATAGAAAATGAGTAAAAACAACGCTAAATTCATTACAATTGAAGGATTAGAAGGCGCGGGTAAGTCCAGCGCAGTTGAATTAGTAAAGCAAATTATTACTGACCATTGTCATCAAGCGCCAATATGCACCCGTGAGCCAGGCGGTACGCCATTAGCAGAAAAAATTAGAGATTTAGTCAAAATTGCTGATGATAGTGATCCACTGTGTGATGAGGCTGAATGTTTACTGTTTTACGCAGCCCGTACTCAGTTAATTTCAAATGTCATTAAGCCCGCTTTAGCCAACGGAACTTGGGTATTAGGCGATAGACATAACCTCTCGTCGTTAGCTTACCAAGGCGGCGGTAGAGGATTAATGCCATTAGTAAAATCCATTAGTGATGCTTGTTTACAGGGCTTCAAGCCCGATTTAACCCTTTATTTAGATATTGAACCGCAATTAGGCTTAGCCCGCGCAGCCAAACGTGGTGAGTTAGATCGCATCGAGCAACAAGAATTGGATTTCTTTATTCGTGCTCGAGAAACCTTTTTAGCGTTTGCTGCTGAAGATAGCTCAATTTTAGTTATTGATGCTAGTAAACCCATTGATCAAGTCCATGAACAGATCCGAGTCGCATTAGCAGCGAATCTTGTGTAATGGTAATGACCTTGATTAAAACAGCGTAAAGTGAGTCATTGATGCAAGCTTTTGGATTAAATCAGTTGCCCTGGTTAGATGAACCGTTTCAGCGATTCTTAAATGAGTTAGCAAACGGGCATAGTGCTCACGCACAACTGTTAACCATAGATACCGGTCTAGGAGGGTATTTATTTGCTCATGAAATGGCCCATGCCGCCATGTGCCAAAACTTAACCCCTGTTGGGGCATGCGGTCAATGTAAAAGCTGTCTGTTATTTAAAGCGGGAACACACCCTGATTGTCATGTGATTAAAGCTGATGGCAATCAAATCAAGGTCGATCAAATTCGCGACTTATGTCAAAAATTAACGGTCACAGCCCAGCAAGGCGGTCAACGTGTCGCCATTATTCAAAACTGCGAGCAATTTAATTTAGCGTCAGCCAATGCGTTATTAAAAACCTTAGAAGAGCCGGGTAATAATATTTTAATTATTTTACAAACAGACGTGCCTTCAAGATTGTTAGCAACCATTAAAAGTCGCTGCCAGAATGTGGCCTTTAATGCCCCTGATAGACGCCAAGTATTAGCTTGGCTGTCTTCCCATCAATTATTACCACAACCTCCTTATGGCGAGAAAGCCCATGATGTGACTTGGTGTTTAAGTATGATTGGTGGGCCGTTGAAATTAGCTGAAAGCCTAGGTAATCAACATTACCAACAACTACTGCAATATCGAGTCGATTGGGCAAACAGTATTAAATCAGGACATTTGACTGGCAGTTTAATTAAGTTATCAGAGCAACAAATTATTGATGCACTTAATGTTTTATATTTGTACTTAAGGCAATATGTGTTAAAAAGTAAAGAGCTCGACGCATTAGCTGCGAGTAACATCATTGGTTTCTCATCGAAAGTCGCGCAAATGTGCCAAAAATTAGCGACGATGGCGAGTATAAACGCGCCTGCATTATGTCAAGACTACATTCTTGAATTTAGACAACTTATTCATTACAGACAATAGAATTACACTATGACCGATCTTGTTGTAAATTTTGATACTCTGCACCAGTTGTACAGAGCATATATGCCATTCATTAAACCTGCGGGTTTGTTTATTTCGACCACAGAAAGCCACTTTCTAGGTCAGGAGTTATCCATAGCTTATAAGTTGCCAGGTACTTCACAAATGGCTGATTTTCAAGGTGTGGTGGTGTGGATTAATCCACTTGGTGCATCAGGCGGCCGACCTGCGGGTATTGGCGTAAAAATAAAAACCGATCCTGAAAGTCATAAACATCATATTGAAAAGCTGCTTTCTACTCAGTTATCTTCAAGTGACATGACTTGTACCATGTAATAGTTAAACAAGGGTACTGTAAAGGTTCTTCCTCTATCATAGGTTTTATTTGGCTAATACAATTAAGTTAAACAAAAAATGTCAAAACCAAATCTAACCTTTGATTAAACTGTGGTAACTGCTGATATGAAAATCAGCTTGAAAGATAATCCTCCCCTAGGTATTCTTGCTGGCTTGTTTAAGCCTTTAAAGAATCATCATGTTAATCGACTCTCACTGTCATCTAGACCGCTTAAAATCCGCGCCAGATCAAGCTAGTTTGCACGCTATTGTAGATGCTGCAAAATCTCGCGGGGTTGAATATCTTCTTTGTGTTAATGTTCGCCAGCAAGGTTTTGAAGCCATGCGCGATAAAATGGCCGACTTTGATAATATATTCTTATCATCAGGGGTGCATCCACTTGACGTTAAAGACGGTCTCAATGTCAGTGAAATAAAGCAATTTGCCACTGATCAAAAAGTCGTGGCAATTGGTGAAACTGGCCTTGATTATTTTTATGCCCCTGAAACGAAAGTATTGCAGCAACAATGCTTTGAACAACAAATAGCCTTAGCCGTAGAGGTGAATAAGCCGCTGATTGTTCACACTCGTGATGCCCGCGAAGATACTATTAACATGTTAAAAGCTGGCTACGCAGACAAAGTGGGTGGGGTATTGCATTGTTTTACAGAAAACTGGGAAATGGCCAAAGCAGCGATTGATTTAGGTTTTTATATCTCGGTGTCAGGTATTGTCACTTTTAAAAATGCCGGTGAACTTCGTAGCGTGATCCGTAAAGTACCTAAAGACAGGCTACTGGTTGAAACTGACTCACCGTATTTAGCGCCAGTACCGCACAGAGGGCAAGAAAACCAACCAGCTTTTGTGCGAGATGTTGCTGAGTTTGTTGCCGAGTTACGGGGTGAGAAATATATCGATTTAGCCGAATATACCACGGAGAACTTTTTTAACTTGTTCAAAGAGGCTGCAATATTAGCCAAGCGTTAACTTACGCTTTTGTGGTAAATTTTGATATTAAGTTTAGGCTGAATTTAGGCAAAAAGAGACCCAAAACTATCCAATTGTTCTGGGTCTAGGGGAACGGCTCTTTTAGAAAAGAGCCTTGCGCTACTGTCGAAAACCAATTTCACTAAAAATCTTACTTCTCAGTATAGACCCGTTAATCATACTTTGCCTAAAAATCGCGCAACCGGTCAGTGTTTTATGCCGCAATAGCTTAACAACTAGCGCCTACTGATAATTGTTAAACGATAAAAGTCGCTGAATTATCGGCAATAAAGTGTATCTACTCTATTTTATCTTTTACCAATTCTCTTGGTAAATTATTTTTCAATCTATGGCCTAAATGCTTTACCACCCCTAATGGACTGTGGTGATGAGTGACAATCATTTCGCCCTTTGGGGTTAAGTCTAAATCGCTAAAGCTATCAGTGGCGATATCACGGCCCATTAAAAAGTCTTTCGCTTGTTGAGCATCAAGTTCGATAATTTTATCGTCTGAGCTGATATAGCGCCTAAGGCAGATAATGGCTTCATGTTTCACCTTAAAGCCTTTTTTCATCACATCGGCCAATTTGACCCCAATGCGTTGATAACGCATTAAACCGGTGAAATCGTTAAATTCAGCTGGAAATAACCAATACTCATCATCACGGATCATCACCGTATGATCTGCAGGTAAAGTGAGATTAAAGGTGGTGCTAAAGTATTGTTCAATGGCGGATGCTTGTTTGGCATTCGCAACAGAAAACGGGAAGTTACGCTGAGGCTTAGGCTGCTTTTTAATTCGTTCAACAGATGCGGTTTTAGCAATTTTAGCGACGAAGAAACCTTCGCTATCATAAATTTGTGGCCAAACGTGTAAAAAACCTTCTTGGGTACAGGCTTGTTCTGCGCCAGGGAATAAATCAGTTAGAGGAATAAATTCAACCGCATCGGCATAGGTTTGTCTTAAAAATTGACAAATTTGCTGATTTTCAAGTTGACTTAAGGTGCAAGTGGAATAAACCAATGTGCCACCGGGCTTTAAGGCTAAAAAGGCGGATTGGATCAGCTGTTTTTGAGTCTCGGCAATATCAACAACATCATCTAATTGCCAGTTTTTAAGCGCATTAACGTCTTTTCTAACCGTACCTTCGCCACCGCATGGTGCATCGAGCAACACAGCATCAAACTTTTCAAATAAATACTCCCCAAAGACTTTGCCATCAAAATGGGTGAGGGCACATTGCTTTACGCCCATTCTAAGCACGTTGGCGTGCAAAATTTTAACGCGACTGGCAGAGTACTCATTAGCAATTAATAAGCCTTGATTATCCATTAAGGCGGCTAACTGAGTCGTTTTTGAGCCAGGTGCTGAGGCGACATCGAGGATCAGTTTACTGTGGTTATCATTTTGTAGCAGCGCAACAGGTGGCAACATCGAACTGGCTTCTTGGATATAAAATAAGCCTTGAATATGCTCAATCATATTACCAATTTGCACATCATCGCTGACTGAAACCCAAAACCCTTCAGCGCACCAAGGGATAGCTTCAAACTGCCAGCCATTATCAGTCATTATTTGGGTAAATTGCGCCACGGAAATCTTTAAAGTATTTACTCTGATTGATTTACGTAAAGGACGATTACAGGCAGCAATAAAGTCGTCCATATTAAGATGTGCGGGGAGTTCTGTAGCAATATGGGTTAAGTATTGCGGATTTATTTGAGCCATAGTAAAAATATCGATAAAACAACTGTGTAATAATGCGATAGATTATATCATGCATTTTCACGGTGTCGCTCACCCTGTTAAAGAAAGCGCAACCAACACATTCGCTAACAGCTGATGTTGAAAACTACAGCTGTGAAAAATAACGGAGTATTCAGTGCTAAATAGAGTTTGGTTGTTTTTTTTCTTAACGGCAGCAATCGCCATAATCGTGCAATTGTTTAATGGCCATGTTGAGGTATTAGGGGAGTCGGTTAAAGCTATTTTTAGTAGCGCTAAGTTAGCTGCTGAAATATCCATTGGCTTAATTGGTGTATTAGCGCTATGGATGGGGCTGATGCAAGTGGGTGAGAAAGCCGGTGTGGTTACGGTATTTGCTAAACTATTTGAGCCGTTATTATCAAAGTTAATGCCAGAGGTGCCAAGGGGGCATAAAGCTTACGGCAGTATCACCATGAATCTCACCGCAAACATGTTAGGCCTAGACAATGCAGCTACGCCGCTTGGTCTTAAAGCGATGCAAGACTTACAAAGCCTAAACCCAAATAAAGACGTGGCGACCAATGCGCAGATCTTGTTTTTAGTGCTCAATACTTCCTCAGTCACTTTAGTGCCAGTGACGGTATTTTTGTATCGAGCTCAGCAAGGTGCAGTCAATCCAGCAGATGTGTTTTTACCTATTCTATTAACCACAGTGGCATCAACCTTAGTGGGTTTATCTGTCGTGGCAATTGTTCAGCGTATTTCTTTAATCAATAGTGTGGTGCTGGCTTATGGCGCAACTTTGTTTAGTATATTAATTGCGGGTGTGTTTTATTTATTAACCCTATCTGCTGAAGCCATTGGAACATTATCGACTGTATTAGGTAATGGCATATTATTAGCCTTAATTATGAGTTTTATCCTGATTGCTGGTTACCGCAAAGTCGCCATTTATGATGAGTTTGTCGAAGGGGCCAAAAGCGGTTTTTCCCAAGCAATAATGTTAATTCCATATTTGTTGGCAATGTTACTCGCCATTGGATTATTGCGCTCATCGGGCGCCCTTGACTTTGCCCTTCAAGGCATAGCAGGCCTAGTGAGCTTGTTGGGGTTTGACAGCCGTTTTGTCGATGCCATGCCTACGGCGTTAATGAAACCATTTAGTGGTTCAGGGGCAAGGGCGATGATGTTAGAAACGATGGAGCATCATGGGGTAGACTCTTTTGCGGGTCGTTTATCGGCGATTTTTCAAGGGAGCACAGAAACCACCTTTTATGTACTTGCGGTGTACTTTGGCTCTGTCGGTATTCGAAATAGCCGCCATGCATTGGGCTGTGGCTTAGCGGCAGACGTCGGCGGAATAATGGCTGCCATCGCCGTTTGTTATTGGTTTTATGGCTAAGCACAACAGCTATTAAACGAGCAATAAAAAATCGGCAAATGCCGATTTTTTATTGGATGTTATCTACGCGCAGAAAGGTTATAAAGGCTTCACTTGTTCAGGTTTCCATTTACGCCATTCGGCTTTCATTTTGTTATGCAGGGTAAATCTTTCATCGAGAGCTAATTGATTCGTTTTATCCGTTACTTCCTCGGTCACGACTGAAATGCCACCTGAAAGCAGCGTTTCAAGAGAGCCTGTTTCAATTTGAGCGCCAGAGAAAATACCCACTTCAAGTTTTATACCTGATGCATCCCAAAACTGACTTGTTTGATTCACTAAGTGGGCATATTGTTTTTCAATGTGTGAATACATTAATACTTGGTTGCCATTGTAAGATAATGAGTAACCATCCACTTGCCCAATAGCAATACCTCTGAAGAAAATTGGGGTGCCAATTTTTATCGAACCAAGCTGACTATCAACTAGGGTCACTTTTAATGCATCTTCATCGATATCCGCATCGTAATGCGCAGCTAGGAGACCATCAAACTGTGTTGCTTGTCGTTCTGACGTGCCAGGTAACACGCCAATGTAAGGGCCGGTTATCAAGGTTTCTGGCGCTTTAATACCCACTAATGAAATTTGTGCATCGACGACAAAAAATTCACTGTCTTCTTTGGTGAAATGTTGTGCGTATTCACCATAAAGATAAGCACTCACGGTTAAGTTGGCTAAGTCTTGATTGAGTTTAACCTGTTGGATCACACCCACTTGATGGCCTTGATAACGAATCGCTGCTTTTGCAGCTACTTTGGCATCAGCTGGTAGTGATAGTGTTATGGCTTTGGCCTGTTTTAGGGCCAGCTCTTTAGAATCATATAAACGAGTTTGATTGCCTTGTTGGTTTTCTGGCAACAAACCTAGGCTAATACTGCCTTTTAAGGCGCCTTCTAATGGAGCGATATCAACATCAATGCCAGATAAACTTGCATTGATACTGGCGGCATCATTTCGCCAAAATACGCTGTTACTTCGAACCAAGTTAGTAAACCTTTTTTGAATGGCCACCGTGATTGAAAACTTATCAGTTTGACTGTTCCAATTTACTTCTGAGACAGAGCCAATACGCATTTTTTTGTAATAAACCGGTGAGCCATGAGCTAAACCTGCGCCATCAATACTGTCTAGCGCCAAGGTACTCATTGATGATTTATTCAAGGCCGTTAAGGCTTGATCAGCAGATTGATATAACGAAAATTTTGCTTGAGGTTTAACTACAGCCTTAGCTTTACCTGGCACCAAAGATACAGCGCCAGCAAGCAGGGTATTAATATCTCGGGTTTTGACCTTTACGCCATCTAAGGAGGCATCTATGGCAAGCGCCGATTCAGACACAAAATAACTGTCCACAGTGAGTAATGATGAATATTCAGGCTGAATGTCCACTGAGTATTCAACACGGCTAAAGTCATCAGATAATTTTACTTGGCTAATCTCACCAATAGGCATTTGTTTGTAACGCACCTCAGCCCCAGCGCTTAAACCACTGTGTTCATCAGACGTTAATTTGATGGTCAACTGGCTAGCTTGCATAAGGTCCGGTGCTTGAGATTGTAATTGATACTCTTGTGGCAGCGCGTTGTCGCTCACTCCAGGTAGTACATTGACTACACTACCAGTGATCAACCTTGCAGCGTGCTTAACGCCCTCTAAAGAAATATCAGCACCTGCAATCCAAAATTGGGTATCTGCGTTTAATAAGTGTTGGTATTGACTATCAAACTTAGCTAAAAACTTCACGCCGTTTTCAGTTAGTTGGGTTTGATGAATCTTACCCACATCAATGCCGCGATAAACTAACGTTGAGCCTTGATTAATCTCATCAGCATTATCGGCTAGCAGAGTGAATTCGATGCCTTTGACAGCACTTTCTTCATCAGGGTAAAGCACAAAGTTGTCACCATTTTGCGCCGCGGCAGAATTAGCGACTGAATTAAAACTAATTCCGCCAGCGAGCAGCGATGCCAAGCTTTCGGTATTGACTTTAATGCCCGACATAGACGCATCAATTTTTAGACCTGACACGTTCCAGAACTGGGACTCTTGTGTCACTAAATGGGCGTACTGTTGCTCGATAAACGTGCTGATATTAATGGTATCGCTGTCAATTAAGCGATAGTTTACAACTTTCCCTACAGGTATTTGACGGTAAAACACCATTGAGCCGATATCCAGTGAGCCTAATTTTGAGGTGGTCAGCGTAATAAGCACCCCATTAGTATCAGGAAGCATAGTTGGCGCATCTTTTAAGGCGACAAATTCAGATGCTGAGCTGCCATCACCGGGTTGAACGGCAATATAATTGCCTGAAAACAAGGTATCTAAACCTTCAATACCAGTGATACTGGCTTTAGGCGTGACCAACCAGAACTTGGAATTTTTATTGAGAAATGGTTCAGAGCGATAATCCATAATAATTTTGACATTAACGCCAGACAATTCATTGTCGATACTGATATCTGTCACCTTACCAACGGTCAAACCTTGGTATTTGACTAAGGTTTTACCTATGTCGATACCAATGGCACTAGGAAAATGGACTTGAATTTCAATACCAGATTCTTTAATGCTTTTGACGCCTAACCAAGCACCAAGGGCCAAGGCCACAATCGGTAATAACCAAATTGGCGAGAATAATTTCTTTTTAACAATTTTTGGCGATTCAATTTTTGTCATTATTTTTTTCCAAGCGATCCCAAAGTAAACGAGTATCCAAAACTTTTGCAGCTAACTGTGTCAGTAAGATAACTAAAGCAAATGCGGTAGCAGCAGGCGCAGGTTTAGCGTCTAATAGTTGCCCCATATTAACCACGGAAACGGTTAACGCAATAACAAATAAATCTAACATCGACCATCTGCCAATCCATTCAATTATATGAAAGCCAATCATTAATTTCTTTTTTGAAATAGGTAAATTGAAACTAATAGCAGAGAGGTATATCGCTAAACCAATAATTTTGAGCCAAGGGACTAAAATACTGGCAGCAAATACGATAATAGCAATGGGGATCATTTCTAAGTGAACTAAATGCACGATACCAGAGAAAATGGTGTCATAAGTGACCTTGCCCTGATTGGTTACCATAGTTATAGGGTAAATATTTGCTGGTACCAGTAAGATTGCTGCTGTTATAAGTAGAGCCCAGCTTTGCTGTAAACTGGCCTGATTTCGAGCTTGAATTTTAGAATCACAGCGACGACATCGGCTACGGCTAATGCTATTTATTTTTCGGCAAACAGTACACAAACAAAAACCAATTTGTTTTCCTTGAAAAATTGGCATTTTACTCGTCATGTGTAAACCCCCACATATGTTCCAAATTGTACTCTCGTTGTAAAAATAAGATCACCAAAAAAAGCATACTAAAAGAAAAAGTCCCCATACCAAGATGTATATCAGCAAAGTCAGAAAGGTTAAATGCCGCCACCAAGAATGAAATAACATAAATTTCTAACATGGTCAGCTGCGATAATAGAACATGGTTTTTAAGAAGATTTCGGTAGGTGTGCTGCCAAAAAGATGATTGTAACTTTAATTTAACGATAAAGACTTGTATTAAAATGGATACAATCAATAAGCCGGGAGCAATAACCGCAGAAGCCATAACCGCAATGGAGACAATCCAATAGCCTTGGTTGCCGACAGCAATAGCTGATTCGTAAACCGTACTGGTTCTGACACTGCCTAAAAAATGAATTTCAATGACAGGTAAGACTGTGGCAGGGATATAAAATAATAACGCAGCAATGCATAAGGCAAGCATGCCATTAATTGAGCAGTAAGGCACGTCGTAAAGAGTAGTGTGACAGCGAGGGCATAGCGCCCGAACATTGGATGGAAGGGCTCTTTTTTGTACCGCTAAATCACAGGAACGACATAATAATATTGTGTTTGGGTCAAGACTTTTCGGCATATATAAACGTAAACCGTCCACTTAGAGAAACATTAACGGGTAATATAATAATGTTAAACACCCTGTTTTTGATTAAAAACACAGTGGAAATATTATTTATCAAGTTACAATAAAAACAGATAATACCAGAATAATCAGAATACTTGCATCAGAAGTTAGTTCTATGACACTCTATGCACTGTATATAAAAACAGTAAGAGGTTAATCATGGCTGTAATAACAAAGTTTGTCGTGGTAAGAGAAGGGGTTGAGAAGATGACGTTTACATCTAAGAAAGAAGCTGACGCCTACGACAAAATGCTCGACATTGCGGATAACTTAGTGCCTTTTATTTCTGGCGCTGAGCTGGAAATAGAGGAAAATAGTGTCGAAAAACTTGCTTTTTATCTTGCATCTAACAAGGATGAACTTGCAAATTTATTAAAAGGGATCGTAAAGCCTAAAGCGGCTACACCCAAAACAGCAAACAAAAAAGCCACTAAAAAAGCGGCTGCAGAATAATAAAAACCTCACTTAGGATGGAAAATGAAAGCTGAGTTTTATGACACATTAAACCGCCAAGTACTGGCATTAATGACCGGTGAAGACGACCTTATTGCAGGAATGGCAAACTTTTCAGCGTTATTAAATGACAACTTAGATGATATAAATTGGGTTGGCTTCTATATTAAGCGTGAAGAACAACTCGTTCTTGGTCCGTTTCAAGGAAAAGTTGCTTGTACACGTATTGTGATCGGTAAAGGTGTATGCGGCACAGCAGCGGCAAATGATGAAACACAATTAGTGGCAGATGTGCATCAATTTGCAGGACATATTGCCTGTGATGCTGCCAGTAATTCTGAAATTGTAGTCCCTGTTCGCCAAGGCAATGACGTAGTTGCGGTATTAGATATTGATAGCCCATCATTGAATCGTTTTGATACAGACGATAGAAAAGGCTTAGAAATGCTAGTAAAAAGCTTTGAATCTTGCCTATTTGCTTAATTAGCGACCAAATATAGCAAATTGCGGGTCGCAATCGCTGCCATGAGCTTTATAATACCGAACAGCGCGCATTGCTATGGATAAAATTTATTTACTGTAAAATTACAGCTAAGTGAGTTAATTTGTTAAAGCATGTTTCAATTGCTTTAGCAATCGAATAAGAAGTGCTAATTTGAACGTTAAGCAAGATCTGTTTAACGAAAGATAAACGACTGTACTCGCAAAGAAAGCTGAGACTCAGTCCCTTTTATAACGTGGAAGTAAAAATGGAATCAACAGACAAGTTGACCGACACCAACGCAGTTTTAGCGTATTTATATGAAACATTTCCTTTATGCTTTATTGCAGAAGGTGAAACTAAGCCATTAAAAATTGGGTTGTTTCAAGATTTAGCTGCTAGGTTGGCTGATGATTCTAAAGTAAGTAAGACACAATTACGTGTTGCACTTAGACGTTATACAAGCAGCTGGCGCTACTTGAAAGGCGTTAAAACTGGTGTTCAACGTATCGATCTTGACGGTCAAGATTGTGGTGAGTTAGAACAAGAACATATTGACCACGCTCAACAAACGTTGAAAGAAGGTCAAGAAAAAGCCAAAGCTAAGCGTCAAGCTGTAGCGGCTAAAGCGGCGCCTAAAAAGCCAGCAAGAAAACCTGCTGCAAAAGCACCGGTTAAAAAAGAACGTCCAGCTAAGCCTGCAAAACCTGCCGCACCTAAAATTAATTATGTTGCTGCAAAATTTGACGAGCTTAAGCAAAAACAACGTGTTAGTGTCAAGTTAGGACAGAACCCAGTACCTGGTGTTATCACTGACATTAAGAAAGAAGATATCCATGTCCAGCTAGATACGGGTTTAATTGTTAAAGTTCGTGCAGAGCATATTTTATTATCGTGATCATTTAAGGAGTAACTTGTTGATGCGAAAACTCACTTTGGCTGCGTCGATTGCCACTTTATTTGTCGGTTTTTCGGCTTGGGCAATTTCACCAACGATTCAAATCAACGAGTTACCTAAACTTGAGCAAGAGCCTCAACATAAGGTTGCGAGTAAAAGGGTAACGAATTTATTTACTCGTTCTCATTATCATCGCTTTAACCTTGATGATGCTTTTTCTGAGTTGATTTACGACAGATATTTGCAACAACTTGATTTTCGTCGCAATGTTCTGACTCAAGCTGATGTTGATACTTTTAAACAGTATCAACATCTGTTTGATGATATGGTCAAATCTGGCAATATCTCACCTGCCTTTGATATGTACTCCCTAGTACAAAAACGTCGTTATGAACGTTTTACTTATGCACTTACTTTACTTGATAAAGAATTCGACTTTACCGAAGCTGGTGACGCTTACGAATTCGATCGTGAAGAAGCTGCTTGGCCAAAAGATGAAGCTGAATTAAATGAGTTATGGCGTCAGCGAGTTAAATATGACGCACTTAACCTAAAACTTGCCGGTAAAGATTGGAAAGAAACCGCTGAAGTATTAGGTAAGCGTTATAACAATGCCATTAAACGTTTAAGTCAAACACAAAGCGAGGATGTATTCCAAGGTGTGATGAATGCCTTTGCGCGTACTGTAGAACCTCATACCAGTTACTTGTCTCCTCGTAATGCAGAACGTTTCCAAATGGAAATGAACCTGAGCCTTGAAGGTATTGGTGCAGTTTTACAAATGGATGATGATTACACAGTAATTAAAAGTTTAGTTGCTGGTGGCCCCGCTGCTACCAGTGAAAAATTATCACCTGAAGATAAAATTATTGGTGTAGGCCAAAAAGACGGTGAGATAGTCGATGTTATCGGTTGGCGTTTAGATGATGTTGTAGAGTTAATTAAAGGCCCAAAAGGCAGTGAAGTTAACTTACAAATTTTACCTAAAAAAGGTGGCGCCAATGCAAAAGCATTTGAAGTGACCATTATCCGCGATAAAATTCGACTAGAAGATCGCGCTGCAACGTCAAAAGTCGTTGAGCCAACTGAAGGTGAATACGCCAACCGTAAAGTCGGTGTCATTCAAATCCCAGGCTTTTACATGAACTTATCTGTTGATGTAGAAAAAGAACTGGCTAAATTAAAAGAACAAAACGTTGAAGGCGTTATCATTGATTTACGTCGTAACGGCGGCGGAGCGTTAACTGAAGCCACATTATTAACGGGTTTGTTTATTGATATGGGCCCAGTGGTTCAAATTCGCGATGCAAATGGCCGTGTTACTCAAAACCGCGATAATGATGGCAAGAGCGCATATGATGGCCCATTAACTGTCATGGTTGATCGTTATAGTGCATCAGCGTCTGAAATTTTTGCAGCGGCATTGCAAGATTACGATAGAGCCTTAATTGTAGGTGAAGCCAGTTTTGGTAAAGGTACTGTGCAGCAGCACAAGAGCCTTGGCAGAATTTATGATATGTACGAAAAACCTATTGGTCATGTGCAATACACCATTGCTAAGTTTTATCGCATTAATGGTGGCAGTACCCAGCTTAAAGGTGTTACACCCGATATTATGTTCCCAAGTGCATTAGAGCCGGGTGAATACGGTGAATCTGAAGAAAAGAATGCACTGCCATGGGACAAGGTTCCTGTCGCGCAATACGGCACGTTAGGCAATATCAAACCAGAGTTAGTGACTAAGCTTGACGAAAAGCATCAGCAGCGTATTAAAGCAGATGTTGAGTTTGGCTATATCTTTGAAGATATCGCTGAGTTTAAGAAGCACCACGATGATAAAACCATTTCATTAGTTGAAAGTGAGCGAATCGCTTCACGTGAAGATGATGATAAGCGCTTACTTGATAGAACCAATGAACGCCGTGTTAAAAATGGTTTAGAACCATTAGCCTCTTTAGATGACGATGAAGAAATCGAAGACGGTGCAGATACTAGCATTGAGGCAACTGAAGTGGCACAAGCAAATGAGGCTGACGAAGAAACTGAAGACGAGTTAGTTGTGCCAGATGCTTTCTTAGACGAAACAGCATTAATCACCTTAGATATGGTTGATGCAAAGAAACTCGCACTGAAGTAAACTTTATTTCGTGCCAAAAAAACGCGCTCTAAGCGCGTTTTTTATTAAGTGAATTTTAGCTCTAACAAGAGCAGTGTTATTCAAGGATTACCTATGACTCAAGCACAAGCAAAACATCTTAAAGATTATAAATCACCTTTATTTACCATTAGCCATATAGCGCTAGATTTTGATTTAAATGGTGCAGAAACTCAGGTCGTTGCAAAGAGTAAAATCCAAAGAGTTGGCGAGCACAAAGAAGCGCTGCATTTAGTTGGTGAACAAATTCAGTTAACCTCAGTGTTAATTAATGGCCACAAAGCTAACTATAAAACAGAAAATAACCAGCTTATCATTGACACAGAGCTAACAGACTTTGAATTAACGGTTGTTACTAAACAAGATCCTGAAGCTAACTCAAGCCTAGAAGGTTTGTATATGTCCGATGGCGCTTATTGCACTCAGTGTGAAGCAGAAGGCTTTAGACGAATTACTTATTTCCTTGATCGCCCCGATGTTTTAGCCATTTATAGCGTCAGAATCGAAGCAGATAAAGCAGCGTTTCCGTTTTTATTGAGTAATGGTAATTTAGTCGAGCAGGGCACTTGTGCTGATGAAAGTCGCCACTTTGTTCGTTGGCAAGATCCTTTCCCAAAACCGAGCTACTTATTTGCGTTAGTTGCAGGCGATTTTGATTTATTAGAAGATAAATTTATCACCCGTAGTGGAAGAGAAGTAAAGCTACAAGTATTTGTGGATAAGGGTAATTTACATAAAGCCAATCACGCCATGGTGTCATTGCAAAAGTCGATGGCATGGGATGAGTCGCGTTTTGATTTAGAGTATGACTTAGATATCTACATGATAGTCGCGGTAGATTTTTTCAACATGGGTGCAATGGAAAATAAAGGCCTCAATGTATTTAATACCAAGTATGTATTAGCAGATACCGCCAGCGCGACAGATGAAGACTATCATGGCATTGAATCCGTTGTTGGGCATGAGTATTTCCATAACTGGACAGGTAACCGAGTGACTTGTCGTGATTGGTTCCAATTAAGCCTTAAAGAAGGGCTCACGGTATTTAGAGATCAAGAATTTAGTTCCGATTTAGGTTCTCGCGCTGTTAACCGCATTCAAGCTATTCGTGTCATGAAAAATCAACAGTTTGCCGAAGATGCTGGACCTATGTCACATCCTATTCGCCCTGAATCTGTCATTGAAATGAATAACTTCTATACCGTGACCGTTTATAACAAAGGCGCAGAAGTCATTCGCATGATGCACACCATTTTAGGTGAAGCTAAATTCCAGCTAGGAATGAAGTGTTATTTTGAGCGTCATGATGGTCAAGCTGTAACCTGCGATGACTTTGTCAACGCGATGGAAACAGCAAGCGGAATCGATTTGTCTCAATTTAGACGCTGGTATAGGCAAGCAGGCACTCCGGTGCTTAAAGTAACAGATCACTATAATGCTGCGACTAAGCAATATTCACTGACTGTTGCACAATCTGTGATGTCTAACGGTGTTGCAGGGGAGGTATTACATATCCCGTTCAGCATTGAGCTACTCGATACTCAAGGTCAGTCAGTTGCTAATACCGTGTTAGATGTAAAACAAGCACAGGAAACCTTTGTGTTTGACAATATTGCGTCATCGCCAATTCCATCATTATTACAAGACTTTTCAGCGCCAGTAAGACTTGATTATCAATTTAATGTTGATCAGTTAGTGCACTTAACGCGCTACGCATCAAGCGAAGTGGCTCGCTGGGAAGCATCTGTTGGGTTATTTAGCCAAGCCGTGTGGCAAAACGTCGCCAGTCTTGAAGCGAAAGAAACGATGCATTTAGATGCCAGAGTCATTGAAGCTGTTAGAGGAATTATCCTCGATGAAAGCATCGATAAAGCGCTAGTGGCTGAGATTTTGGCATTCCCAAGTGCTGCAGCATTAATTGAACAAGTAGAGACAGTGAACTTAGATGCCTTGGCGGCTGCAAGAGAGTTTGTGGTTAATGAAATCGCAGAGTCTTGTTTAGACGAGCTGGTAACGCGCTATCGTAGCTTGATTAATGAAGATAATGCAGCAAGTCGTGCATTTAAGAATATTTGCTTAAGTTTGTTGTCTAAAGTGTCTTCTGAATATGAAGACTTGGTGATTAACCAATATCAGCAAGCTTCAAATATGACAGATAGCTTAGGCGCATTAAAAGCGGCAGTCTCGGGCCAGTTGACTTGTCAGCAGTCATTAATGCAAGATTTTGAGCAAAAGTGGCTAAAAACGCCGCTAGTGATGGATAAGTGGTTTAGCTTACAAGCCTCGCAAAATACCGCAGATGTGTTGGAGGTTATTAAAGGGCTCACTGAGCATGAAAGTTTTAGTTTCAATAACCCTAATCGCGTACGCTCATTAATTGGATTTTTCGTAGCGGCAAACACCTATCAATTCCATGATGCAGCAGGTAAAGGTTACCAGTATCTAACTGATGTACTGATCAAGCTTAACGAGTTAAACCCACAAATAGCGGCAAGAATGATCACTCCGCTTATTCAATTCAGCAAGTTTGACGAAAACCGTCAGCAACTAATGAAAGCATCGTTACTGCGATTGAAAGCATTACCGAATTTATCTAAAGATTTATTCGAGAAAGTTGAAAAGGCGTTAGAGCAAGCTTAACTATCATTTTAACAATTAACGCCCACAAGGATTTAATTAATTATTGTGGGCTTTTTTATAAGGTTTTATAACGTTACGATGGAATTTAATTTTTCAATCTATGTGAGTTTCAATGATTTTCTGCCTTTTTACCAAGGTGCAGTGAAAAACGTTGAAGTTCGAGACCGTAATGGCAACGTATTACACATCAATGGTAAATATTTTAGACCATTTGTGACTGCTGCAGGCATTCATGGCTGTTTCATTTTACGCCTCGATACTTCAGGTAATTTCATTTCACTAAACAAGATTTAGAGTATTTACTTAAAACGGTCGATTGATTAGAGAGTGTTAAATTAGCTGGAATTATCACCTCTAACTTATTGAAAGTTAACAATTACATTTAAAGATTACTCACGGCTCATATATTTAAGCCATTCAATTCAAATCAGTCTGACTTTTTTTACCCATAAAATCATCTAACTGCACCAATTCATTCATAAATTTTCTTTTTTTTGAACTTGCCGAATCATGTTAATTGCTGTAACAATGGTGTTGCCTGTAGGCTAACAAAATGTTGGTTTAAATCCTATAACAACGAATCCGGCAGGTTACGGAGAGAAGCAAAATGAATATTGTTAAAAGACGCTTTAACAAGTCGGCACTCGCTTTGGGGGTGGTGTCGGCATTAACTTTGGGGATGAGCAGTAGCGTTAATGCTGTTTCATTTGATTGGGGAGAAGTACGCGGTACTTTCGATTCTACTTGGACTGTCGGAGCTAGCTGGCGTGTGTCTGATAGAGATTGGGAAGGGCAGATCGGTAAAGTCAACCAACCACAAATGGATTGGTCTGGCTATTCTGCATTTGGTGCCCCTTTCGGCCAAACACCTATCTATTCTAAAGCCCAAATTTGGGATCAAGCAGGGTCGTACTCAAGTAACAACGATTTGAGTAACCTACTTTATTCAAAGGGTGATACCACCTCTGAACGTTTCAAAGGGTTACATGAACTGTCACTAGAGTATAAAAATTTCGGTTTGTTTGTTCGTGGTATGTACTTCTACGATACTAAAATCAGCGATGGTGATTATGACTTTAATGACCCGCTAACTGGCAAAGAATTTGATCCGTGTGAAGATAGCCGCGCATCAGAAGTGCAATGTAAAGACATTCGCTTATTAGATGCTTTTGTATACGGTAATTTCGATTTAAATGATGGCAAAAACCCATTATCAGTGCGTGTGGGTAACCAAGTTGTTTCATGGGGGGAAAGCACCTTAATACCTCATGGTATTGGTGTGATTAACGCTGTCGATTTAAACATCCTCAATGCTCCAGGAGCTGAGCTAAAAGAAGCATTCCGTCCACAAGGAATGGTGTGGGCTTCATTAGGTCTGAGTGAAAATTTAAACATTGAAGCTTATTACCAATATGATTGGGAACCAATTTGGGTGCCAACCCCAGGTTCAAACTTTGCCACTAACGATTTTGCTGGTTTTGGCGGTTATAGCCAAAATGCACAGTTAGGTTTTAACGCTAACCCTGATATTAATCTTGAATTCTTAATGTCTGAGTATGCAGCATTATATAGTGCGGCATCTCAAGTCACAGATCCTGAGCAGCTTCAAGCAATGGCAGCCTACATGGTACCTTACGCGACTAAAGTGGCGCTGCTCCAAGATGAAGCAGAGCCTGCTGATGACGGCCAATATGGTATCAAACTAGGTTATTACGCGCCTAATTTCGGTGAGACTGAATTTGGTTTGTATTACATGAACTACCATAGCCGTCGCCCAATTATCAGTGGTACAGCGTCAGATTTCTCACAAGCTGCTATAGGTGGGGATTTCAATAAGTTATTAGCAAGTGGCGGTGATATCGACCGTGAATTGCTATTAAGCATGGATACATTTACTAAGGCTCAGATTGTCTATCCAGAAGATATTCAATTATACGGCGCAAGTTTTAATACTTTAGTGGGCGATACCTCTGTTGCCGGTGAAGTATCACATCGTATTGATGAACCTTTACAAATCGATGATGTTGAATTGTTATTTGCGGGTATGCCACAGCAATTAGCTAATGGCGGAATAGCTCCAGAATTAGATGGTGTATCCCAAATTAGTGGTGTCGAAGCTGGTGAAACAATTGATGGTTTTATCTTGTCAGATACAACTCAAGCACAGTTTACGCTAACCCATTTATTTGGCCCTACTTGGGGAACGGATAATTTAGTGATGCTTGCTGAAGTTGGCGGCGTGTGGATCCATGACATGCCAGGATTTGATGAGCTACGTTTAAATGGCCCAGGAACAGCTCGTTCTGGTGGCAATCCTGATATGCCAGGCATTATCGAAGCACTGCATGATGGTCCTGAAACTAATCCGTTCCCTACTGATTTTGCTTGGGGATATCGTTTAGTTGCTAAGGCTGACTTTAACAATGTCTTTGCCGGTGTGAATATGTCACCGCGGGTGATTTTCTCTCACGATGTTGACGGTATTACACCAGATCCAATGTTCTTATTTACTGAAGGGCGTAAGTCTGTGGCTGTTGGTCTAAACTTTGACTATCGCAGTCGCTGGGGGGCAGATGTGTCCTATAACAGCTTCTTTGGTGGCGTAGGCACAACTAATGCAATGACTGACAGAGATTATGTCTCTTTCAACGTCAAGTATTCGATCTAAAAGGATAATAATAATGAAGAAACTGACGATATTATCGGCTGCTGTCATGTTATCGCTGACTGCACCAGTAGCGATGGCGAAAGTATCAGAAGCCGAAGCTGCAAAATTAGGTACTGAATTAACCCCTTTAGGGGCAGTTATGGCAGCTAATGCTGATGGCTCTATCCCTGCATGGGATAAGGGGATTACATCAGCACCAGCTGGGTATGAGAAGGGCATGCATCATCCAGACCCTTTTCCAAACGATAAAGTGTTATTTACTATTACCAATGCTAACAAAGCACAATATGCTGAGTTTTTAACACCGGGTCAGGTGAAGTTATTTGAGCTTTATCCAGATACCTACAAAATGAATGTCTATGAGACTCGTCGTACTGCGTCTGTTCCTCAGTATGTTTACGAAGCCACTAAAGCGAATGCGTTAAACGCTGAATTAGTTTCAAATGGTAATGGCGTGAGTGGGGCATCTATTGGTGTACCATTTCCTATTCCATCAACTGGTTTAGAGGTGATTTGGAACCATATCTTGCGTTATCGCGGTGTTGATGTGGAAACTTATCGTAGCCAAGCTTCACCAACAAAAAGTGGCTCTTACACCTTGATCGAAACCGCTGAAGAGATCCGTTTTGAATATAGCCGTCCAGAGATCACGCTAGATAAACTCGCTGAAACTAATACCTTGTTCTTCTTTAAACAAGTTGTTCGTCAGCCAGCACGTCTTGCTGGTACTGCATTGTTAGTTAAAGAAACCATGGATCAAGAAGCATTACCTCGTCAAGCATGGACTTATAACACTGGCCAACGCCGTGTTCGTAAAGCGCCAAACGTTGCTTTTGATACGCCGGGTACTGTTTCAGATGGTTTAAGAACCACAGATGATTTTGACATGTTCAACGGCTCTCCAGTACGTTATAACTGGGAACTCGTTGGTAAGAAAGAAGTTTATATCCCTTACAATGATTACAAACTTCATTCTGATGCACTTGAATATGATCAAATCCTAAAACCTGGTCATATCAATCCTGAGTATGCTCGTTGGGAAAAACACCGTGTTTGGGAAGTAAAAGCAACTCTTAAAGACGGTATGCGTCATATCTATAAAACCCGTGTTTTCTATATTGATGAAGATTCATGGCAAGTATCGTTAACCGATATGTATGATAACCGTGATGAGCTTTATCGTGTGGGTACAGCACATTCTATCAACTACTATGAAGTTCCGACTCATTGGAGTACGTTAGAAATTTTCCACGATTTACAATCTCGTCGCTACTTAGCAATGGGATTAGATAACGAAGGCCGCATGTATAATTTTGATGCCAAGCTTTCTGAAGCTAATTTCACACCTGATGCGCTTCGTCGCGCAGGTATTCGCTAAGACCTTTATGGGGCGCATCATGCGCCCCAGCTATTCTTAAGGAAGTTTGTATGTCGTTTCGCACACTTCGCAATGTTGCCGTAATCAGTGTTAGCTGCTTTTTCGGTGTTGCATCAGCAAATGTTCAATTTGATCCGCTCAGCGTTCAACTCCAACCCCTTGCTCAATCATCTTTAGTGTTAGATATTGCTAACGCTGGCGATAAGCTAGTTGCTGTTGGTGAACGTGGCCATGTTTTAGTCAAACAACAACAATGGCAACAAGTGACTACGCCTGTTATCGCGCACTTAACCAAAGTATTTTTCCTCGATGAGATGCAAGGCTGGGCCGTGGGTCATGATGCAACCATCATTCATACCCAAGACGGTGGTTTAACTTGGACCTTACAATTTCAGTCATTTGAAATTGAAAAGCCGTTATTAGATATTTTATTTTTTGATGATAAAAACGGTATAGCGGTTGGGGCATATGGCTTGTTTTATCGCACCGAGGATGGCGGTCAAAACTGGCAAGAAGAATTCCATGAAGAGTTATTATTCGAAGAAGATATTGGTTATTTAGCGGATTTAAAAGCTGAAGATGAAGCACTGTATTTATCTGAACGCGCAGCGTTACTACCGCATTTTAACCGTGTTATTCAATTAGCTGACAATAGTTTATTAATGGTTGGCGAACTGGGGTTAGTCGCCACATCAATTGATAATGGTAAAACCTTTACTGCACATGATTTTATTTATGACGGTTCAATGTTTAATGCCATTGAAACGGATAAAAATATCTTTTTGATGGGGCTTCGTGGTCATGTTTTTGTTACCGATAAACAATTTTCACAATGGAGTGAAATTAAATTACCGGTTAAGTCAACGATACATAACGCTTATATCAACACAGATGGTTCAATTTACTTAGTTGGTAACGCTGGCATGATCATTGAGCTCAATAATAAGCTTGAGGCCAAAGTCATAGCTCGCAGACAAGGTGAAAACATTGTTGCTGTAGCCAGTGATAATCAAGGGGAACTTTGGTTTGCAGGTACTAAAGGCTTATTCCAACTTAAGTAGCCATAACAAATAGCCATCACAAAATGATAACTAAAATTAAAACAACAATAATAGGGCCGATAAGATGTTAGAAAAACTGGTCAATGGATTTGAAAGTTACCTCTTTAGACACAGGATGTGGGTAATATTTTCATTTATATTAATTACCTTCTTTCTAGGTTACCAAGCTAGCCAATTAAAAATGGATGCCGCTTTTAGTAAGAATATTCCATTAAATCATGAATACATGAAAACCTATACCAAGCATCAAAAAGATTTTGGTGGTGCGAATAGGATCATGGTGGCAGTGGAAGATACCAGCGGCAATATTTTTAACCCAGAGTATTTTGAAACCCTCAAAAATGTACATGATCAACTCTTTTTCATTCCTGGGGTTGAACGCTCTCAAGTTAAGTCATTGTATTCACCTTCGACTCGATTTACCGAAGTCGTTGAAGATGGTTTTGCTGGTGGGCCGGTTATTCCTGCTGACTTTCGTAATGATGAATATGGCTTAAATACTGTCAGAGACAATATCGAAAAAGCCGGTATTGTTGGCCGCTTAGTGTCCAATGATTATTCATCAGCTATGTTAACGGCGCAGTTAATGGAGTTTGTAGCAAAAACAGATGAAGAAATGGCCGCATCTGAAGGCGCTGAAAAGGATGTTACTTTTAAGCCGTTAAATACGATTCAATTTGCTCAGCAACTTGAAAATGAATTACGCGCTAAATATGAAACCGATACCATCAAAATCCATATTATTGGTTTTGCTAAAATGGCTGGTGATGTAGCTGAAGGCGCTAAGGGCGTGCTGCTGTTTTTCTTGATTGCTATCGCAATCACAGCTGTGATGGTTTATTTATTTTCTAAGTCATTAATGCTGACGATTTTGCCTTTAGTATGCAGCTTAATTGCGGTGGTGTGGCAACTTGGGTTGTTAACAGTAGTAGGTTTTGGTTTAGATCCAATGTCAATTCTTGTACCATTTTTGGTGTTTGCAATTGGCGTAAGCCATGGGGTACAAATGATTAATGCGGTTAGGCGCCGTGTTGGTGATGGACAAGCCACTAAAGCTGCAGCTGCATCCGCGTTTCGTAGTTTATTAGTACCAGGCGGTATTGCATTATTATCAGACACCGTTGGCTTTTTAACCTTACTTGCAATCGATATCGGTATTATTAGAGAGTTAGCGATATCGGCATCATTAGGTGTTGCTGTTATTATTTTGACCAATTTAATTTTATTGCCACTGGTTATTTCTTACACCAACATCAAACCGGTTCAAGAGAATAAAGCGCAAAAAGATAAAATTGAAGGGATTTGGCGTAGCTTATCTAAATTTGCCACTCCTAAATATGCTGTCATTGTGCTGATTTGTACTGCACTGTTATATGCTTTTGGCTTGCAACAAGCCAGTAATATGAAAATAGGTGACCTTCAAGGCGGTGCGCCGGCATTGCATCTTGATTCAAGATACAACCAAGATACTTTTTATATTACTGATAATTATTCAATTACCACTGATTATATGACGGTGATTGTTGAAGCAACCCCTGAAGCCTGTACCTATCATTCCATATTAGCTGAGATCGATCAATTCGAATGGATGGTGGCCAATACCCCGGGAGTTGAATCAACAGCCAGTTTAGCGTCAGTGGCTAAGCAGGTTAATGCCGGCTTTAACGAAGGTAACCCTAAGTGGCAAATATTGCCAAGAACCACAGCAAGTTTAGTGCAAGCGGTAGGACGAGTACCAACGACTTCAGGTTTATTAAACGGCAACTGTTCGGTGATGCCTATTTTCTTATTTTTGAAAGATCATAAGGCTGAAACCATTGAAGTGGTGATTGCTAAAGTCAAAGATGTAGCTGAAAAGCTCAATACCGAAACATTACAATTTAAACTGGCTTCTGGCCCTGTTGGTGTCATGGCTGCGACTAACGAAGCTGTTAGTGAAGCGCAGCTACCTATGATGATTTATGTTTATGGCGCTGTATTTATCCTATGTTTAATTAGCTTCAAATCACTTAAAGCGACGGTAGCAGTGATTGTGCCGTTATATGTGGTGTCGACATTAGCACAAGCATTAATGACTTGGCTTGATATCGGCCTTGCGGTGAGCACTTTACCGGTGATTGCATTAGGTGTTGGTATTGGTGTTGATTATGGTATTTATATTCTCTCGACTATGGCAGGTAAACTCAACAATGGCATGGCGGTGCAGCAAGCCTATTTTGAAGCGTTAATTGAGCGAGGCAGTGCGGTTATTTTTACCGGGCTTACTTTAGCCATCGGTGTGAGTACTTGGTTCTTTTCTGCACTGAAATTCCAAATGGATATGGGAATTTTATTAACATTCATGTTTTTAGTGAATATGTTGGGAGCGATAATTATTTTGCCCGCATTATCAGCCGTTTTCTGGCGCAAACCCAAGTAAGTTAAAGGGTTTATAAATTAAAGAGGAGCTTAGCTCCTTTTTTTTTTTGCATAGTTAGTCTATCTAAACGCTTGATTGGTCAATTAGTGACTATAATTCTTGAATTAACAAGGGTTTTAGAGGATCTACCACTAAAATTTAGCTCGAAATAGCATGAAATTAGTAATAAACTTTGCGGCAGATCTCAGTTTAAGACGGGATCAACAAGCCGAAGCATCCAATATAATGATAAAAGCGCTGCCATAAACGCTTAAGGAAACTGCAACATGGCCTTTAAAGATGCAATGCCTTCAGTACTACTAGAAAATGTAGTCAATTTAATTCATAAAAAAATCCCTAATACTCAAGCAAAACAAGTTGAGCAATTTGCCCATTGTATATACGCCCATATGTCAGAAGACGACTTAAACGCTCGTAATGACAGCGATTTGTATGGCGCAGTATTAAGTCTTTGGAATGCCTTAAACAAATCTGCTGCAACCAATACCCACATTCGGGTATTTAATCCAAGTCAGTCAAAACATGGCTGGCAGTCAAGTCATAGTATTATCGAAATTATACAGCCTGATATGCCATTCTTGGTTGATTCAGTTGCTATGGCGTTAAATCGTATGGGGATTACTGCTCATATGATGCTGCACACACCAATGGCGTTGGTGCGTGAAAAAGAATTAGTTAAAGAAGTGTCTTTTATTAAAGATGCTGATGAAAACACAGAAAATGTTGCGGTGTTTTTGATTGAAATTGATCGCCAAAGCAGTGAAGCCGATATTAAAGCCATTGGTAAAGAACTTGAATCAGTTTTTGCTGATGTGGTGTCGTCAGTCGTTGATTGGCAAAAAATGTCTGACAAATTGTCAGAAACAGTAAAATTATTACCTAAGCAGCCTTTTCCTGGCGCGAAATGTGAAAAAGAAGAAGCAATTAGCTTTTTAACCTACCTAAATAATCATCACTTCACCCTACTAGGTTACCGCTATTATGAGTTAAAGCGTGTTGAAGGTGATGTTGAGTTAGTACCTGATTTAGATTCAAGTTTAGGATTAATGAGCCGCTCTGTTAATAAAAACGGCGAGCGTGGCTTATTACTGTCTTCGCTTTCTCAATCAGCAAGAAAAGAAGCTCTAGATGAGAGTCTGTTAGTGCTGACTAAAAGCTCGACTAAAAGCCGAGTTCATAGGCCCGCTTATGTGGATTACATCGGTATTAAACGCTTTGATAAAAAAGGTAACGTGATTGGAGAAGATCGCTTTTTAGGACTTTACGCGTCCAATCTTTATAACCGTAGCCCCAGAGAAATACCGCTGTTAGCTGAAAAAGTTGAACGGATTATGGAGCGCTCAGGTCTAGCACCACGTTCACATGACTACAAAGCGTTGATGAATACCCTTGAGAATTTACCTCGTGATGAGTTAATTCAATCTAAAGAAGATGAATTAGCCAGTGTTGCTCGTGGTGTATTACATATGCAAGACCGTGACAAATTAAAAGTATTTGTTCGTAAAGACGGTTTTGGCCGATTTTTGTCCTGTTTGGTGTATGTTTCAAAAGATCGCTACAACACTAAATTACGTCAAGACACTCAACGTATTTTAGCGCAGCATTTTAACAGCACTGAAGATGTTGAATTTACCACTTATTTCTCAGAATCGACTTTAGCGCGTACGCACTACATCGTGAAAGTTGATAATAATAATATGGATGTCGATGTGGCTGCTATTGAGAAAAACCTAATTGAAGCGGCGCGCTCTTGGGAAGATAAATTACAGAGTTCATTAACTAACTCATTAGGTGAGCAATCGGGTACTGGCTTAGTTAAACGTTACCTCAATGCGTTTTCACCAAGCTATAAAGAAGATGTATTGCCGAGTTCAGCCGTGGTCGATATTCAGCACCTTGAAGCGTTGAATGACGAGCATAAACTAGGCATGCTATTTTATCAGCCGCAAGAAACAGCCTTAAATGATAATAAAGTACGTTTAAAGTTGTTCCATAAAGATGAACCGATACATCTGTCTGATGTACTGCCAATGTTAGAAAACTTTGGATTACGGGTCATCAATGAGCGTCCATATGAAGTGAAAACTGAAGATGGTGCCACCTATTGGATCCTTGATTTCTTAATGATGGTGCAGGGCGCAGCAATTGAAAACTTGGCAGATAGCCAAGATCGATTCCAAAATGCGTTATCTCAAGTATGGCAAAAGAAACTTGAAGATGATGGCTTTAACCGCATGGTGTTGGCAACCAGCCTTACTGGCCGTGAAGTATCTATTTTACGTGCTTATGCCAAATATATGCGTCAAATTGATGCAACATTTAGCCAATCATATATCGAAGAAACCTTTAATCGTTATCCGCAAATTGCTGATTTATTAGTTAAAATGTTTATTCGTAAGTTTAACCCTAAACTTAAAACCCGCACTCTCAGTAAATTTTATGAGCAAATCGATTTACGCCTAGAAGATGTCTCTAGCCTTGATGATGACCGCATTATTCGCCGTTACTTAGATTTGATTAACGCAACGCTGCGTACCAACTTCTATCAAACGATTAACGATGTTGATGTTAAACCTTATATCTCATTCAAGTTTTTACCTGAAGATATTCCTGAGATGCCGCGTCCATTGCCAAAATTTGAAATCTTTGTGTATTCACCAAGGTTTGAAGGGGTGCATTTGCGTGGTGGTAAAGTCGCTCGTGGTGGCTTACGTTGGTCAGATCGTCGTGAAGATTTCCGTACTGAAGTACTAGGCTTGGTCAAAGCGCAACAAGTTAAAAATACCGTGATTGTTCCTGTTGGTGCAAAAGGCGGTTTTGTGTGTAAGCAGCTGCCTACAGACGGCGGCCGTGAAGCCTTCTTTAACGAAGGGCAAGCGTGTTACCGCTTATTCATTCGCGGGTTATTGGACATCAGTGACAATATCATCGAAGGCAATGTTGTACCGCCAAAAGATGTGGTTCGTCATGACGAAGATGATGCCTATTTAGTGGTTGCAGCCGATAAAGGCACTGCAACATTCTCCGATATTGCCAATGAAATCGCCATTGAATACAACTTTTGGTTAGGTGATGCATTTGCATCTGGCGGCAGTAATGGTTATGACCATAAGAAAATGGGCATTACCGCCAAAGGGGCTTGGGAGTCTGTCAAACGTCACTTCCGTGAAGAAGGCATCGATTGTCAAAGTACCGACTTTACCTGTCTGGCAATTGGCGACATGGCTGGTGATGTATTTGGTAATGGCATGTTGTTATCCCGTCATACTAAGTTAGTGGCGGCATTTAACCATATGCATATCTTCATCGATCCCAATCCAGATGTTGAAGCCAGTTATATCGAGCGTGAGCGTTTATTTAATTTACCGCGTTCAAGTTGGGAAGATTACAATACCAAGCTAATGTCAAAAGGCGGGGTAGTATTCCAACGTTCAGCTAAGTCATTAAAATTGACTAAAGAAATCAAGCTGATGCTGGATACTACCGAAAACACCATGACGCCAAATCAACTTATGCAAGCATTGCTAAAAATGCGTGTAGATTTAATTTGGAATGGCGGTATTGGTACCTACGTTAAGGCGACGACTGAAACTCATGCTGAAGTTGGCGATCGTGCTAATGACGCTATTCGAGTCAACGGTAATGAACTCAACGCTAAAATCATTGGTGAAGGTGGCAACTTAGGTGCAACCCAATTGGGTCGTATTGAATTTGCAGCCAATGGTGGCCGAGTCAATACTGATTTTGTTGACAATGTCGGTGGGGTTGATTGTTCAGACAACGAAGTGAACATCAAAATCTTACTTAATACTATTGTTGCAGATGGTGAACTTACGGTTAAACAGCGTAACCGTCTGTTAGAGTCAATGACAGATGAAGTCGGTGAGATTGTTCTGCAAGACTGTAACGATCAAACCCGCACCATTTCTGTGACTCTGGCACATGGTGTTGCTCAGTTAAAAGAGCATATCCGATACATTCAATATCTTGAAAAAGATGGCAAATTAGATCGCGCCCTAGAATTTTTACCAACAGATGATGAGTTAGCCGATCGCTTAGCAAATAACCGTGCACTGACTCGTCCAGAGCTATCAGTATTGGTTGCTTATGGCAAAATGGTCCTAAAAGAGCAATTGGTCACCGCTGAAATCACTGAAGATAGTTTTTTAAGTAAATTGCTAACGAACTATTTCCCGCAGCAATTGAAAGATAAATATGCAGATAAGATGATTTCGCATCCTTTGCGCGGTGAAATTATTGCAACTTCATTAGCCAATGAATTGGTTAATGATATGGGCTTTAACTTTGTACAGCGTATGCAAGATGAGACCGGTGCCTCAGTTGCTGAAGCGGCAATTTGCTACACTATGGCTCGAGAAATATTTAGCTTAACTGAACTAACACAGTCAATTACTAAGCTTAATGGAATTGTGTCTGCTGACGTTCAAAGTGAAATGTTGCACCAATTACGTCGTAACATGCGCAGAGCTTGTCGCTGGTTAATTCGTCACCGCAAGAAAGGTGAAAATATTGAGCAAACTGTAGCATTCTTCAAACCTGTGTTTGATGAATTAAAAGCTAATGTTGATCAATATATGATTTCTGCAGAAGTTATGGCTATTTCAACTGAAATTAAATTACTCCAGGAACAGCAAGTACCAGAGTCTTTAGCGCATGTTATCGCTAAAATGAGTACCTTATTCTCAGCATTAGATATTGCTCAAATTGCCCAACTTGAGGACAAATCAGTAAAACTGGTTGCTGAAACGTATTTCAGATTAGGTGCAAAAGTTGAATTACATTGGTTCTTAGAACAGATTAGTATTCAACCAGTGTCTAATCATTGGCAAGGATTAGCCCGCGCAGCCTTCAGAGAAGAGTTAGATTGGCAACAGCGCTCATTAAGCTCTACAGTCCTTCGAGCCTGTACAGACTCTTGCGATGCAGATGTGATCATTAACCAGTGGATTGATAATAATCAAAAGTTGTTAGAACGCTGGTTTAACCTACTGACTGAATTTAAGGTGTCTCAAAGCCATGATTTTGCAAAATTCTCAGTGGCACTGCGAGAACTTAATTTATTGATCCTTCATTGTGAAGGACCGAGATAATTATTTATAATAAGTGAACGAGCCCTGGCGATAGCCGGGGCTTTTTTTAGGTTTAGGAGAAAGCATGTTTTTTTATAAAGTTGCACAAAAAGTAATGTTTCAGATGGATCCAGAGATCGCGCATAATATCGCTATCGGAAGTTTAAAAAATACTGGAAACAACCCTTTAAACCTATTTTACAGTCAAAAAGTTGCCTCAGCGCCTGTGACTTGTATGGGCATTAATTTTAAAAATCCAGTTGGCTTGGCGGCTGGATTGGATAAAGATGGCGAATCAATTGATGCATTTCATGCGATGGGATTTGGTCATATTGAAGTCGGTACGGTAACGCCTCGTCCACAACCGGGTAATGAACAACCGCGTTTATTTCGCTTAAAACCTGCAAAAGCAATCATTAATAGAATGGGTTTTAACAATAAAGGTGTAGATAATTTAGTCAGAAATTTAATGGCGAAGAAATCCGATATTATTGTTGGTGTAAATATTGGTAAAAATAAAGATACCCCAGTAGATGAAGGTAAGAATGATTATTTAATCTGCATGGAAAAAGTCTACCAATATTCGGATTATATTGCGGTAAATATCTCATCACCTAATACTCCAGGTCTACGTACGCTGCAATATGGTGAGTTATTAGACGATTTACTATCTTCATTAAAAGAAAAGCAAACAGAACTCGCAAAAAAGTACAATAAGTATGTACCAATAGCACTAAAAATTGCCCCGGATTTAACCTCTGAAGAAATTGAAAAGATTGCTGAATCGCTATTAAAAAGTAAATTTGATGGCGCGATTGCGACAAATACCACTTTAACCCGTGATGCGGTTGTTGGCTTAGACAATGCTAACGAAGCGGGTGGCTTAAGTGGTAAGCCGTTGACGGATCTTTCTACTCAAGTGATCAGACAATTAGCGGGATATTTGAACGGTGAGATCCCGATTATTGGCGTCGGTGGAATAAATAGTGCCGAAGATGCCTTAGCTAAATTTGATGTAGGTTCAGAATTGGTACAGATATACACTGGCTTTATTTATCAAGGTCCGGGTTTAATAAACGATATTGTTAATGCTTATAAAGCTAAATAATATAAGTTGATCTAAAAATTAGTCTTTTGATCCAATAAATCAGATCTAATCAAGTTATAGCGATCGCAATCACGATCTTACGATCGTTATAACTTAATGATAAATATATCAAAGTTTTTAAATAATATTTTGATATTGTCTGAAATATAAACTATTATCAGATTGTATTGTTAAAGTAGGTATTTAAAAATGTTATTAATGCCAAATAAGGACTGGCAGTGGGAATATAATGAAACTTTTAAGCAATTAAGTATTTCATTAGGTTCCGAAATGGAGTTCTTAACCCCATATAAAACCAAATCTCTTATCCCTGATGCATTAATGACGTCAGAATTTAGTGTGGATCATGCTAAATTCTATATAAACCTACTTGAAAGTCTGCCTAAAGCGTTAAAAATGTCCGATGCTGCAGTCGTACAAACAGCGCTGAATGCCACCGCAGCGCATTTTATGATCAAACCACAAATGCCAAAATCTTGGTTTTTTGAAATCAGTCAAGAATGTGTTTATTGCGAAGTAGGTAAGTTATTTTCGTTAAATGCCAATGGAACCTCTGTTTTAGTTCTAGTGGTTGAAAACAGCTTGCAGGCAGCGTTAGTGATGGTGTTATCCCGAGAATGCCCTTTAACTGAATCTAAAGTTCTACAGCAGTTTGATATTATTAAGGTGATGCATAATCGCTTAAATCCCCTTAAAAAAGCCAAACTTGTGGTTGCTGCTTAATCTAATATCTGTTTGGTGATTTACTCGTGTGTATATTTTAATTAATAATGTTCATTGCGGCTTTTTTAGTTAAAAGCGCTATTTAATAATATTTGTTAAATTGAAAAATTATCAGATATCTTCTTTGTACCCAATTCAATTGGTTTTAGCTCGTCATATACTCTTCACTGTCGTTTTAAATTCGAATACGGGATTAGCTAAGCTAGTCTAATTTCTGGTTCATTTGCTGCGAATATAGCAAATGGCGCTAATAGTCATCAGCTTTAATGCTAATAGACTCAATTAGTTTTAAAAAGTATATTGAAACAAACAGAGATAAATCACCTCGAATAAGCGAACTTTAGCAAAATAAGTAAGCGGGTGTTGTTAAACATCTATTTTGAATCGTAGCAAGGTTAAGCGGTAAACAGACTATGAAAATTATAATCAAACCCATAATATTAGCGCAAGATCCCCAAGTCGCAGCCATCATTAAATCAGTAGGTAAAGAATTTGGTGCCATAGGCGAGGGGTTTGGCCCTTCTGATCCCGAAGTACTACAAATGAGCCGGTTTTATTGCTCAAAAAATAAGAGTATTTATTTAGTAGCATGCATTGATAATCAAGTGGTAGGCGGTGCAGGTATTGCAAAGTTCAACGGTGATAACAAGATTTGTGAGTTAAGAAAATTATTTCTATTACCTGAAACGAGAGGGCTTGGTTTAGGTAAGCGCTTAACTGAGCAATGTCTTACATTTGCAAAAGCAAACGGTTTTGAACAATGTTATCTCGATACGTTAAATTCAATGACAGCGGCAATTACACTCTATGAAAAGATGGGCTTTCAACATTTAGATAAGCCCCTTGTTGGTACCATTCACGGTGGCTGTGATGTTTGGATGCTAAAAAGCTTATAGTAATAATTTATAGACATTATTATCAAATGTAGGTTATCGATAACACGATAAATTTATTGTGTGAGTAATAACCAGCTTTAGTCGCTAATAACGATGGTTCGATGATCCTTATTGACTGTTTTAATGTGATAATTATAGATTTTGCCACAATACGCATGAATAAGAATAAGTGATTATAGTATCAGTAATTTATCTGTTATTCTGAGGGTATTATTGTTACTACGAACTTTGTAACATTTATCTTATTTTTAAATGAGTTTCCTAATGAGTCCAATTAATAAGAGTAAATCAAGCACTAAAATCACTATTCAAGATGTTGCTTTAATGGCTGGTGTGTCGAAAATGACCGTTTCTAGGGTGTTAAACAAGGACGAAAAAGTCAGTGACAAAACACGAGCGAAAGTGCAGCAAGCGGCAGATCAACTAAACTATCGCCCCAATATTTCAGCTAGGCGTTTAGCGAGTTCTAAATCTTATTTAATTGGCTTACTTTACGAAAACCCAAGTGAAGGTGGTTATGTTAGTCAGTTCATGATGTCGGCTTTAAAAAGTTGCCGCCAGCAAGGTTATCATTTAGTGGTAGATGAGTGTGAAGGCACCCAAGAAGAAAAGTTAAAAATCACACGTGATTTAGTTGAAGAAACACGAGTTGATGGCGTTATTCTATTACCGCCTTTTTGTAACAATATTGAGATTCTCAAAGAGCTTACTGTATTAAATATTCCTTTTGTACGAGTATCACCAGATGTGGAGTTAACCTTATCTGCTTTTGTTTGTATGGACGATTATCAAGCCGCTTATGAGATGACTAATTTGTTGATTAATAAAGGCCATAAAGACATTGGCTTTATTATAGGGCACCCAGACGTTGGTGCCAGTCGTCTTCGTTATCAAGGATTTTTAGATGCAATGCGATCTAAACAGTTAAACATTCCGCCAGAGTTTATTGAGCAAGGTATGTTCAGCTATAAGTCTGCATTAGGAGCTGCTAAGGCTCTATTAGATAGAGAAAATAGACCAAGCGCGATATTTGCTAGTAATGATGATATGGCTGCAGCAGTTGTTTCGGTTGCCAATTCCTTAGGCTTAAATGTACCCAAAGACTTAAGCGTTGCCGGTTATGATGATACCCCGCTTGCTACTACGATTTGGCCACATATCACAACAGTGAAACAACCTATCAATGCGATGGCTGAAACAGCTATCACATTACTGACTTCTGGCCAAATGAATCAAGTGACTTCAGATAGCCTATCAAATTTACGCCATGTTTTAGACTTTGAATTAAAAGAGCGAGATTCAACAACTCAGTTTAATGAATTAGCTTAATAGTGATTGTATGTTATTTAATATCTTGTTTGTTTAACACGCCATGCTCAACCAGTTGAGACAATAGCTGCTGGGTTTTCTCTCTAAAATAATCACGTAATAAGCGCATTGTTGGAGTAATAGACTGACGGCTGGGGCACACAAGCCACAATTCTGTCGCAGTTGGCTTATATTCCGGCATGACGTTTACCACACGACCAGTTAGCAAATCATCCGCCATATCAAGACATGACTTAATCGCAAACCCGTGTCCCGACACACACCAACGCCGCACCAAATCTCCGTCATTAGATGCACGATTACCTTTAAGCTTTACTTTATGGCTTTGGTTTTGATGACTAAAGCGCCACTCGTTCTGAACAATATCCTGTAACTGGTAAAACAGCCCATTGTGATTTATGAGTTCATCTGGCGTTGTAGGGGCGCCATTTTTGTCTAAATAGCTAGGTGTGGCGCACAGTACTCGTGGAATACTGCAAATTCGAAAACCATACATACTGGCATCGCTTGGCTCACCATAGCGCAGCGCCATATCAACAGAGTCACGATAAAAATCAATATTACTGTCAGTGATATTACTGCGTAAAGCCACGTCGGGATAAAGCAGCAAAAAATCATCCAACCACGGGGTAACCACATTACGGCCTAGATCAGATGATAGGGCAATTCTTATTTCACCTTTTAGTACATCTAAATCTTCCTGAGCATTTTGCTGGGCATTGTCTAACAGTTGCACAGCCAGTTCGCATTGAGGTAAATAGCGCTCACCAGCAGGGGAAAGCCTAAGTTGGCGCGTAGTGCGTACAAATAGCTCAACGCCTAATGCTGCTTCAACACGCTTGACCGCAGCACTAGCGGTTGCCATACGCATATCAAGGCTGTTTGCAGCCGCAGTAATACTTCGAAATTCAGCTACTTTGAGAATGATGTGCAGGTCTTGTATGAGCATATTATCAATCCATATTTGAGAATATTATAATTAATATAGCGTTTTTAGTGGAGTTAACAACAGGTATTATTTACTTATTCGATAAAATAGCCCGCACAGGTGATAACAATGCAACAAGTTCATTTTCAACAAGGTCTAATACGTCCGCCATCTGAGACTGACTGTCTTCTTATTAGAACCACTTAAGGCTGTCCGTGAAATAAATGCAGCTTTTGCATCTTATTTAAAGATGTTGACTTTGCCTTCCAGAGTAAATCAAAGGGGATTTCTGACATAAGGTAGGCATTTTCTCTAGCTGATGAGTTGTTCAATCAAGGTCTCAATCGTGCTCTAAATAACGCCTAGCACATGTTTATTTAATGATTTCCAATGGTCTGCTAGACAATTCAGGCGATGCTTCCTATATTTACTATAATGCTCTAATTAACTGTATTTGTGTGTTTTTAAGAACGTTAAAATAAGTATGCAGCCTCATAAAATATTCGTTTATCTCAAGCTGTTAAAATCGATTAATGAGTTGTTTACTAGGGGCAAATTGTGCTGAATATAGGATATGTATGTCTAACGTTCCTGCAAAACTTTTACAAAATGTCGCCGAGCAAACACCCAGAGCCATGGTTGCGATGTTGATTGTCTCTATTACTTACGCCTTAGTATTTAACATCCTCATTCCGTTTAACATTTTGATGACTTGGTTTTGTTTACAAATTCTCTTAGCAATATGCCGAATTTATAATGCAAAAATGTTTGAAAAACATTTAGAAAAAGAAGATAGAAAAAGACTCGCTAATGATGAAGACATTTTTATCGCTCTAAATGTATTTCAAGCCTGCATGTGGACGGCATCATCGGTGATGCTAATAATTTATGCTCGTCAACCGTTTGAGTTTGTCGGTTTTATTCTAATTATCGGAATTGTCACAGCCGCAACATTATCGATGTCGTCTTTCTTTAAAGCCTATTTGGTGTTTTTCATTTTAATGATAACGCCGCAGATTGCTATTATGCTTTATTTTGGTGAATACCAACATTTTGCTTTATTGGCGTTTATTGTTAGCTATATTCCTGCAACCATTTTATTGTCAAAATCAATGTTAGATAGTCGAATATCTAGCATAAAAGCCCACGAGGATGTAGAAAAAAGTGCCGAAGAATTTCGTAGGTTATCCATCATGGATAACCTAACTAACATATATAATCGGCGTTATTTTTTTGAAATGGCCAAAAAGATAATGGCGATTGCTTCAAGACAACAAACTAGCGTTTCACTGTTAATGATTGATATCGATCACTTTAAAAAAGTGAACGATAATTATGGCCATCAAGCAGGTGATTTTGTTTTAATCGAACTGGCTAGAACCCTAGAAAGCAGCATGCGAGAAAGCGACATTTTCGCACGAATTGGTGGTGAGGAATTCGCTATTTTACTCAACAATACATCAATGAATGATGCCAAGCGTATTGCTGAGAAAATACGAATTATCATTGAGAGTAAAGATTTCCTTTATAATACCATTTTGATTGATACAAGCGTCAGTATCGGTGTCGCTGAAATGACCCAAGAAATCACTACAATTGAGGCATTATATAAACAAGCAGATACCCATCTTTATTTAGCAAAAGGTCACGGCAGAAATAGAGTGTATCCAGTTTAGCTAAAACGGTTTTAATACATTTGAAATTCAAAATTAAAGGGGCTTTTCTCAATTCAAATTGCTATTTTTCAACCCATTGTGGCACCGTGATAGGCAGACCAAGTGGAGGATATCCCAAATGACATTAAAGGATTCATTGGCGATATTTATCAAGCATCATTCAAATAGTAGCAACCACAGAGGGGAAAGGGCAGTTCTTGCTAAGCCAAGTACCAACTTAACCCGCAGTGAAGAGGTTTTGTTTGAAAAGTAAAAAATCAAAATGAACATACACCTTCGAATAGCGATAAGGTTTTTGTAGGTTTGGTTATGCAAGCTAGTTTTGGGTAGATTTAAAATATAAATTATTTACATAGCCGGATTATAAACAATTTAGGCTTACCCCCAAGTAAACCTAAAAAGATATAAAGTAATGCGATTATAAGATTGGACAATTAAATCAGCCAATAAAAATAGTTAGAGTATCAATTTGTGTTGAACTTGAGTCTTTTAGTATGAAGATTTTACTATTTAATTTGGGTTCTAGACTATTTATTTTTGTTTGATTGAAATCATGATTTCAAGTACTTCTTGGTAAGAAATACGATATTCTCTAGACAGTTGTATGACTTTAGATTTGTAGGTTTGAACTTGCTCTTGCTTCTTTAAGGCTGATTTTTTTTGCTCAACCATTTCTGAAACGACTTCATTTAAAATGTTTAATCGACGTAAACTGTAATCAAGAGAGTCAAGATAAGTTTTCATTTGCAATTTGTTGCGGGCACTTTCAAGACTTTTAGTTGTTCTATTTTCGAAATCTAATTCATCAAAGGCGTTAATTACATTTTGTAAATTAATATCAGTCATATGGATAACTACTTAGGATTATGAGTAAATGAATGCTATTTAGCATGGGTACTCTCTATCTTCCATGAATAGTAACAGAGCATTATTGATAGTTTATTCAGATTAATGATTTGTTTCAATAGAGCATGACGTTTATATTAAACATTAATTTATTTACTTTAGTACAGGATGTGCAAAATGCTAGATTTATTACCTGATTTATTTGACCACTATGGTTCTGAATTAACCTTGATACCCGCCAATTGGCAAAGTTACGGCGCCAAACGGATATTTTATGGTGAAGTGGTTACGGTTAAGTGTTTTGAAGATAACTCTAAAGTGAAGTCAACGTTAGCAACCGCTGGTAAAGGTAAAGTGTTAGTGGTCGATGGCGGCGGCGTGTGTCGGCGTGCTTTGCTAGGTGACATGATTGCGGAGTCGGCGGCCAATAATGAATGGGAAGGTATCATCATTTTTGGTGCGGTAAGAGATGTGGGCACATTGTCGACCATTGGTATTGGTGTGCAGGCGCTAAGTGCTAATCCCATTAAAACAGAAAAAAAAGATGTTGGCCTTGTGAATATAAATATCGAGATTGCCGGTGTCTCAGTAAAACCTGCCATGATGATCTATGCCGATGAAAATGGCATAGCCGTTACTGAAAAACCTTTAGATTTAGCAGTATTAAGCTAAACTTAGATGAATTAATTTATTTTTACATTAAAAATCAATTTGCTTACAAGGATGCAAACATGAAGGCACTTAAATGGCTATTAGCTATAGTCGCTAGCGTAATCTTATTGCTGGTTATTTATTTAACGGTATTTTTTGATCCAAATAGTTTTAAACCACAAATTGTGGATGCCGTTAAAAAGCAAACTGGCCGTGATTTTGTCATTAGCCAAGACTTAAGTTGGAGCTTTTTCCCGACACTTGGGATTAACCTCGGTGGCATTTCACTATCCAACCCTGAGAACTTTTCTCCAAGTACATTAGTTGAAGTAAACCAAGCGGTCGCCAGTGTGGCATTAATGCCGCTTTTAAGCCAACAAGTGGAAATTGCACAATTATCCCTTGATGGTTTGACTATGAATATCGTCACTAAAAAAGACGGTTCAACCAGCTTTGATGGTTTGGGCGGTGCTGCATCACCTGAAACCACAACCGCGTCAGAACCAGCATCATCAGCTAATACACTCGAATTGCAAAGTTTACAAATCGGCGGCGTGTCTATTACCAATACCACCATCAACGTAATTGATGAAGCGGCAGAAACCAAACAAATATTTAGTTTAAATAGTTTAACCCTTGGTGAGTTTTCATTAGGAAACGCTGCAGACTTTGCTTATGAATTTACTGCACAAATGCCTGATATGATGCTGGCAAGTTCTGGTAATGGTCAATTGACCATTAGTGAAGATTTGACTCAGGTTATTATGGCTGATTTAACCATTAATACTGATGTGACCGGTGAGGCTATCCCTAATAAAAGTGTTAGCAGCCAGCTGATTACTGATATTAATGTGGCTTTAGATGCTAAAAAATTAGATGTTGCTATAAAACAATTGTCAGCGATGGACATAAGCGCCACTGGCGATGTTTCAGTCAATTACGGCGCCACAATCCCTAAAATTAACCTGCAATTAGATGTCGGTGATATCGATGTTGATAAATTACTGCCGCCATCAGAGACCGAAGCTAAAGCAGAAGACACTGAACAAGTTGCAGCGAGCAAGCCAGCTGTAGAGCCTGATTTGTCCGCATTAAAAACCATTGATTTAACCTTAGGCATGTCGGTTAAATCAATCAAGGTCGCAAATCTACTCACTCAAAACTGGGTAATGAAAGCCAAGGTCAAAGATGGCGTTGCCGATTTAACTCAGTTTTCTGCGAATTTATATGAAGGTAGCATTAAAGCGACAGCCCAGCTTGATGGTCGTCAGAAAGTAGCTAGTTATCGCTTTGATGAAACATTAACGGGGGTGCAATTTAGACCGCTGTTAAAAGATGCGGCGGATATTGATTTAATTTCAGGTGCGGCAAATTTTAAAATTTCTGGTTCTGGTAAAAGTTTAATTCCAGATAACTTAAAGAAAAACCTGCTGGCACAGGGTAATTTCGAAATTGCCGATGGCTCGTTATACGGAGTGAATATCCCGCAAATGATCCGTAGTGCTCAAGATAAGTTAAAAGGGGATTTATCTGCAAAAAATACTGAAGAACTTAAAACTGATTTTACTAGTTTAACCGGTAGTTTTAGTTTGAAAAATGCTGTTGCGACTAACCCAGACTTAGCTATGGCGTCGCCACTCATTCGCCTTAGCGGTAATGGCAGTGCTAATATTGATAATGAAACTGTGGACTATAAGCTAACGACGTCAGTGGTGGGCTCATTAGCGGGTCAGGGTGGTGAAGATGCCTTAGCTGGCGTGGACATTCCGCTTACCATAACCGGCAGCATGAAAGATCCTAAATTTGGTATCGATACCAGTGCTTTATTAGATTCTAAACTTAAAGATGAAACCGATAAACTCAAAGGTAAGTTATTTAAGAAATTAGGTTTTTAATGATGTGATTAAGCCCACTTGGGCTTAGTCAGCGGCTATTTTTATCATAAGTAAAAATATCCAAGGGATCATGTTAACCAAGACTTTGGATCTTGTACTGCTTTAAACTTGGTATAGATGAGTTGATTACATCAAGTTTAAAAATCGCTATATAATAAAAAACGGCAAGGATCACCTTGCCGTTTTTTGTTTTAAGTCGCGAAATACTTACTGCGAAATTGCTAAGAAGTTAGCTTATAGACTCACTACGCATTGACCTTGGTGACATCCACAATCAATCTTAACATCTGTCCTGGCTGAATATACTTACTGTTTTGAAGTCTATTCCACTCGATCAAATCATTGACTGAAACGTTGAATTTACTGGCAATTCTAGCCAATGAATCCCCAGAGCGAACTTTGTAATTAACGGTTCTTTCTGCATTGTTTTTGCTACTTGATACTGCGCCAATCTTTAATTGTTTACCAATGCTTAAAGTGCCGTTTTTAGGCAGACGATTCCAGCGAATTAAATCATCAACACTGACATCATTTTTTCTGGCAATGACCCATAATGAATCGCCTGATTTAACCGTGTAAGTTTTAGTCTTAACTGAGCTTGGTTTTGCTTGTGCTAATAACTGTTCAGTTGTGAGGTTTGCGCCTTCAGCAGGAACTGGAATAATAAGGTACTTTCCGGCTCTAATATTATTATTTTTCAGGCCATTACTTGAACGAATAAAAGAAGCCGAAGTATCAAAACGCTTGGCAATATGGCTTACGGTATCGCCAGATTTAATTTGGTATCTATGCCAGTTCAATTTTGATTTAGGATCAAGGTTTGCAAGTTTTTGTTCAAACTGCGCCGCTTTATCAAATGGCACCACCAATGTATTAGGGCCATCAGGTGATGTTGCCCAGCGATCTAAACCTGGGTTTAATGCTTTTAATTCTTTAACTGGCATATTGGCTAAATCTGCCGCAAGTTTAAGGTCAATCTGGCTTTGGGTATCAACCACAGCAATATGCGGTTCATTACTGATTGGAGTTAGTTTGATGCCATATTTGTCAGCATTTTTAACCACATCTGATAATGCAATCAGTTGCGGTACGTAGCGTTGAGTTTCTCTGGGTAATGATAGCGCCCAAAATTCAGTGCTTTTACCTGCGGCTTTATTACGGCGAACAGCATTATTTACTCGGCCTTCACCCGTATTATAGGCCGCAATGGCATATAACCAGTTTTGTCCGGTCCTATCGTATAAGTACTCTAAGAAGTCCAGTGCTGCAGTGGTGGATGCGGGAACATCACGTCTGCCGTCATACCACCAGTCACTTTTAACACCAAAGTAATTAGAAATAGGCGTAGTTAATTGCCATAAACCTGAAGCGGCACTCGCAGAGTAAGCTGAAGGGTCAAACGAGCTTTCAACAATAGGTAATAATGCTAGTTCAATCGGCAGATTACGTTTTTCTAATTCTTCGACAATATAATGTAAATACGGCTCTGCACGTTGAGAGACAATTTCTAAATGTCTTGGGTTCGCTAAATACCAGTCTCGATATTTATTCACCAGTTTTACATCATCAATTGGCATGGTAAGTTGCAAACGGATCCGTTGCCAAACATCGGTGATTTCAACCGGTGCTGCAACTTCGTCTACAACTTTTTCAGGCTTAATTGGCTGAGGAACGACAATCGGTGAAGGCTCGACTTTTGTTGGAGTGGCAGTTTGGCATGCGGTTAGAAATGCCAAGCTTCCAACAAAAAGGTATAAAGGTTTATGCATCTAAAAAAAATCCTAAATCTTGCAAAGCTGGCAGATCAAAGGCGTCTACCAAATGTGTTTGGTCAAAATTGAGGCGGCATTGTAGTGTAAAATGGCTTTAATGTCTTTGCTAACTTAGCAAGTGACGCCGCGCTCAATAGCTTAAAAGTTATTTTTCCACTCTCTGAGTAAAGTAAACGTCTGTAGTGCTGTTGGTTTTTCAACTTGAAACTTAGCAGCGATGACTTGTTTTATTTCTTTACTGTTACTTCTTAAAAATGGATTTATGGCTAATTCTGTTGCGATTGTAGTTGGAATTGTAGCCATATTGTTATTACGAGATAAAGTAACTGACTGACTGTATTGCTGCAACGCTTTATTGTTAGGTTCTGCTTGTAACGCAAATTTAAGATTAGCCGCGGTATATTCATGGGCGCAGTAAACTTGGGTGTGAGGTGGCAAGTCAGCGAGTTTTGCTAACGAGTTTGCCATTTGTTCGGCTGTGCCTTCAAACAATCTTCCACAACCGCCGCTAAATAGGGTGTCTCCGCAAAATAACGCTTCACAGTTTACACTATCTGGCTGTTGATAAAAGTAAGCTATATGACCTAACGTATGGCCCGGCACACTAATGACTTTAAGCTTTGTATCAAGCTCCTTGAGTTTGAGTAATGGCTCGCCTTTTATTGGATGCGTAATACCGCTAATATTTTCACTTTCAGGTCCATAAACCTCGAGCTTATTATTAAAAGCCTGTTGTAATTGCGCAATGCCACCAGTGTGATCTGCATGATGGTGAGTGATTAATATCCCCGCCAGCTCTAATGGGGAGCCCTTGAGGTAATCGAGCACACTTTGGCCACAGCCAGGGTCAACAACATAGGCTTGATTGCTATTTTTTTGATGTATAAGCCAAATGTAGTTGTCATTAAACGCTGAAATACCGATGACTGAAAGCATGATTAAATCCATAAGTGAAATCTTACCGCTAGGTTAACGGATTATATGTAAAAGGCCAATAGAGTGAATATGCTTGGGCTGAACTAGGCTTGTATACTGTTACATTTAAAGTAAACAACTGGTTGAAGTGACTAAATAAGGTTATGTAAACGCGCTAATTAACAATAAATTTAACACTTTATTCGTCCCTTTTTTAAATGATATCAACTATGGGTAAAATGCTAACGACAAAGAGCCATAAGTCGTTATACTCAACCTAGGGCTTTTGAAATTAAGGGAGTATCAGGTTAATGTCGATAAATCAAAAACCACAATTATGGCAAGAGTTACCCTGTGGTGATGAGATTCAATTGGCCCTAGAACAAAAGTTAACTGATTGGTGGCCGAGGATTTTTGGTTACCATTTATTAAAGCTAGGTGCGCTTAGCGCTCAAGTGTCTAGTTTACATTGCAATATTGCGCGGCATTTTTCTATTCATGATGCCCAAGGCGCATCAATTCAAGCCGATCCCCATCATTTGCCCCTGCAAACAAGCACCATGGATGCCGTGCTGATGAGTTTTTTAATGGAATTTGAACATGACCCATATCGTTTATTACGGGAAGTTGACCGAGTAATGATTTCCGGCGGCTATATTTTTGTTTGTGGTTTTAACCCTGTCAGTACCGCCTTTATGGGTAAGCTTCTACCTAAATATCAAACTCAATTACCTTGGTGTGGTCAGTTTTTTATGCCAGCGAGGGTAAAAGATTGGTTAGGTTTATTAGGTTATCAAATCCTGCAGGATGAACGTTTTATTTATCACCCTTTGCTTGGACAAATGAACCAAGGCCGCTGGTGGCAAAATAGATTAGAAAAGTGGTTACCAGGCGTTGGCAGTGTGTATTTGATTGTGGCCAGAAAAATGGAGTCGCCATTAACGCCCATCAGGGAAAAGCGAAAAGCGCGTACTCGTCAATGGGCGACAGCGCCGACAGCAGGCAGAGCAGGGCACAGTAAACATACTAAATTGCTCTCAAAATAAGCTAAAGCGTATAGCCAATAATATATTGGCTATACAACAGATTTGGGTTTTAGGCTTTGGCTTCAGGCAGATAATTAACATCAGCTTGCTGAGGTTTAGCTTCGGCGGCTTGCCTGGCTAAATCATCACAGCGTTCATTTTCAATATGCCCAGCATGTCCCTTAACCCAGCGCCAATCAATTTGATGCAGTTGACTGGCTTTATCTAACCTTTTCCATAAATCGACATTTTTAACTGGGGTTTTAGTTGAAGTTATCCAACCTTTTTTCTTCCAGCCATGGATCCATTGGGTGATCCCTTGACGCATATATTGACTATCACTGGTTAAGATGATTTTACACGGTTCATATAGCGCTTCTAACGCCACAATAGGCGCTAATAATTCCATCCGATTATTGGTCGTCAGCTTAAATCCATCAGACATTTCTTTGGTATGCTGCTTATATTTCATTACAATACCGTATCCGCCGGGACCAGGGTTACCCAGACATGAGCCATCAGTAAAGATATTGATAAGTTTTAGTTCTGACATCAAATTGTTACCATATACACAGCAATAAACATTTCGGCAATTATACCTAAATTATTATCAATTAATTGAGTTACCTATGAATATTATTTCAGGCGCCAGTCGCCAAATCATTTTAGATACTGAAACAACCGGTATGAATCAGGCAGGTGGCCCCGTTTATATTGGCCATAGAATTATCGAAATTGGTTGTGTTGAAGTGATTGACCGTAAACTAACCGGTCGTACTTATCATCAATATATCAATCCAGGTCAGTTAATTGATCCAGAAGCCATTGAAGTACATGGTATTACTGATGAACGAGTTGCTAAAGAACCGCGGTTTCATCAAATCGCACAAGAGTTTATCGACTTTATCGCTGGTGCTGAAATTGTCGCACATAACGCACCGTTTGATATCAGCTTTATGGATCATGAATTTAGTCAGCTTAGGCCCCAAGGCCCCAAGTCAGCAGATATCTGTGACATACTCGATTCGCTAGACATTGCAAAATACCTGCATCCTGGTCAAAAAAATAATCTAGATGCACTCAGTAAACGTTACGGTATCGATACCTCTAGGCGTACCTATCACGGCGCACTATTGGATGCTGAAATCCTTGCTGATGTTTACTTAGTGATGACCGGTGGACAAATTGGCTTTAATTTATCAAATGAAAAAGTGGGTCAAGAAGGTGGTGGCATACAATTAATTGATCAAAATGAGTTTAATCTTAAAGTGATCCAAGCAACGGCCGATGAATTAATATCACACGATGAAAGACTTGATTTAGTCAAAAAATCAGGCAAATGCCTCTGGAGAGGTGAAGCATAAAAGTGAGCTTAATGAAATCATACTGTCTGGCGGTTATTTTTATCTTAGTTGCTACCGTTACGCCACAATTGGCAACAGCGGTGCCTTATACCCAAGCAAGTGAGTTACAGAATAGATTTCGTATTGATCATATGGTCGATGAAGTGACCTTATTGGTGCAAAGAACTTATGGCTCCGCTCCAGTGATAATCGTGTTGCCTGACGGTTCCAAATGGTATTCCGAAAGGCACCCTGATAATGTCAATTGGGCCGATGGCTTAACTGGCGATATGATTAGAATCAACAATCCGATGCCCGGTCCTTGGCAATTAATCGGCAGTTTAGCGCCTAATTCCACTATCCAAAAAGTATCGCAACTTGAAATTGACGTTGAGCATATCCCCCAGCCTCTATTTCAAGGTGAACGTTTAAAAGTCACTGCTAAGTTACTTGGTGACGGCTTAACGGTTCGTCTGCCAGGGCTTGATTACATGTTCGAATGGACGGTTAAATTTACCAGCCATCATAAAAATACCGAAGCCAACTTTACTACCGGCACTGTTACAGTCGGTTCTTACAGAGATAATGGTGAAGGTTTGGATGAGATACCCGATGATGGGGTGTTTACGGGCAAACATAATCTAAATCAACCTTGGGGAAGCTACACCTTAAGTGTTGTCGCGCGAAATAATGTATTTGAGCGTGAAATTAGCTACCCAATCTATTTATCAGAAACTCCCATTCAAGTTGAAGTAATTGAACCCGCGGATAAATTAACCGGTGTTTGGCAGATTCAAATAAATGTTGATGACGAAATACTCAAACTTGAGCAAACCCATATTCAATTCGATATCGTTGGCCCGGCAGGGCTTAAGTTACCGATTGTTGTTAATGAGTTCACTGAAACACCAGCTTTAGTCGCGATACCGCAAGTGACCGATTTTGGCAGTTATAGAATCAAAGGCAGTGTTGCCTCAACCAGTATTGCAGGGCGTGAGTTAATACTGGATTTACCGGAATTGTTTTTTAATTTAATTGAACCGCCTCAACCTCCACCCAGCGCTGAAGAGTTAGCTGCAAGAGCTGCGCAGCTAGCAGCGCAAGAAGAGCAAGCTGCAAAAGATAAGGCTATCGTGTGGATTGCATCGATTAATGGCCTACTGTTAATCATAGGAGGGGTAGGGTTAATTTTTTGGCGTAAGAAACTTGCGTTAAATAAAGCACTGGCAACAACCAAATTAAGACTTGAACAAGAAGCTGCGAAAAAAGGTGATATCACTGCTGCTATTGATGATTTTGATTTAACCATGCCAGATGAAAAATAATTGTTTGCTGCTAATTATATTAGCTTAGATTAAATTGATCTCTTTTTAGTCAAAAAGTTTATAACTTAATCGCTGTTGTATGTTTTTTAGCTAAACGGATAAAAACTTAAAAAAAACTGTTGACGGTTTTTGACGACGACCTTATTATTCGTGCAACTTAAGTGGAGCGGTAGTTCAGTTGGT
>NZ_JBFRKG010000016.1:78755-78885 GCF_041469325.1 Shewanella sp. 10N.286.51.B8 | reverse complement strand
AGTCCCGTCCGCTCCGCCAAACAGATTAGCCCTTGTCATTAGACAAGGGCTTTTTTGTGCCTTTAATTTATGCTGTTGGGCTTATTTTAATGAATGAGTTAATTGGATTAATTACTTGAATTAGTTACTT
>NZ_JBFRKG010000016.1:0-77928 GCF_041469325.1 Shewanella sp. 10N.286.51.B8 | reverse complement strand
TTGAATTAGTTACTTGAATTGGCTAAATGAATTGCTTGAATAAAAGCAGCAGTTGGTTACTTTGTATTAGTAAGCTGAGCCTGTCACGCCGGGGGGCGCGGGTTCGAGTCTCGTCCGCTGCGCCAAACAGATTAGCCCTTGTCATAAGACAAGGGCTTTTTTGTGCCTGTAATTTATGCTGTTGGGCTTATTTTAATGAATTAGTTAATTGGATTAATTACTTGAATTAGTTACTTCAATTGGTTAAATGAATTGCTTGAATAAAAGCAGCAGTTGGTTACTTTGTATTAGTAAGCTGAGTCTGTCACGCCGAGGGCGCAGGTTCGAGTCCCGTCCGCTGCGCCGAACAGATTAGCCCTTGTCATAAGACAAGGGCTTTTTTGTGCCTGTAATTTATGACATTGAATGTATTTATCTTAAGCTGAGTCTATTGTTCTGCGGCTTTAACGTGAAAATTATTAAGCTTTAGATACTTCCAATCAGCAGGTTAAAAGGTTGATGTTAAGTTAAAAAATTACGGTAGATGTTTTAATTAAGCCTTGCTCTGATGTGTAATTTAGTATTTTATTAAAGATACAAACTCGCGAGCTATATCGCAGAAAATATAAAAAAGGAATTGTCCATGGTAGAACACATAACTGGCATGCTCGCGCTGATTGGCGTGCTGTCTTTATTGTGTCAATGGTTAGGTTGGAAGTTTCGTCTTCCTGCAATATTACCGTTATTGTTATGCGGTTTGTTACTTGGTCCGGGGCTTGGCATTTTAGACCCTGATGCTATCTTTGGCGATTTGCTGTTTCCCATTATTTCATTGGGGGTCGCGGTTATTCTTTTTGAAGGCGCGTTAACCCTCAATTTTAAAGAAATCAAAGATCACGGCCGCATGGTGACAAACTTAGTGACCTTTGGTGCCTTTATAACTTGGGCTTGTATCGCCCCAGCCGCTCATTGGCTATTAGGCTTTGAATGGCCCATGGCGCTACTTTTTGGTGCATTAGTGGTAGTGACAGGTCCAACAGTAATAGTGCCGATGCTGCGCACAGTAAGGCCAAAATCAAACCTTGCCAGCATCTTACGCTGGGAAGGAATAGTCATAGACCCTATCGGGGCAATTTTAGCAGTATTAGTTTATGAATATATTGCTGTGGCGACCGCTGCAGATCCCACCACCCATATATTATTCGCTTTAGGCATGACATTACTGTTAGGTTTTGGACTTGGGGCGCTTGCTGGCTATCTCATTGGCATTGCACTTCGTAGTAATGTGTTTCCTCATTATCTTAAAAATACTGCGGTATTAACTATTATGCTGGGCGTCTTTGTTGGTTCTAATTTGATCCAAGAAGAGTCTGGGCTGTTAACCGTGACTGTGATGGGCATTTGGTTAGCGAATATGCGTGGGGTTGATATTGCGGATATTTTAGAGTTTAAAGAGACTCTTACCGTATTACTGATCTCCGCCTTGTTTATTTTATTAGCAGCAAGACTTAACTCGACCGCGATGCTTGATTTAGGTTGGGGAGGTGTCGGTGTCTTAGTGGTCGTGTTGTTGGTTGCAAGGCCTCTGAGTATCTGGATTTCTGGTATTGGTACTAGTTTATCTAGAGCTGATAAATGGTTTTTAAGTTGGGTCGCACCAAGAGGGATAGTTGCAGCGGCAATTTCTTCGTTATTCGCCATTAAGCTTGAAGCTATTGGGGTTAATGGTGCCAGCTCGATAGTGCCATTAGTGTTTTTAATTATTATTGGCACTGTTGTAATACAAAGCTTAACGGCAGGCCCATGGGCTAAGTTTTTAGGTGTAAAGGCCGATTCATCACAAGGCTTACTGTTATTTGGTGCCTCTAAGTTTTCACGTGAGTTAGCTAAGGTGTTAACGGCTAAGCAAGTGAAAGTGGTATTAGCCGATAATAACTGGGATAACATTCGTCAAGCGAGAATGGCGAATATCCCGGTTTATTTTGGTAATCCGGCCTCTGAACACGCCGAAAACTTTATGGATTTAAGTGGTATAGGTCGAGTGCTAGTGTTATCTCCCTATCGTCAATTAAACCCTTTAGTGAGTTTTCATTTTCAAGACTTATTCGGTACCAATAAAGTGTATGGCTTAAATAATGCCGAAGGGGGAAGTGCCAGACATCAATTGTCAGAGTCTTATTTAAAGCGTTTGTGTTTATTTGGTGAGTCAATTTCTTATGCCAAAATAGCCAGTTACATGGCGAAAGGTGCTGTTATTAAAGTTACTAATATTACGGATAATTTTACATTTGAACACTTTAAACAGCGTTATGGTGAAACGGCGATGCCGTTAATTTACCTGACTAAAGATCAGAAAGTAAAAATTATTTCAGGTACTGAAATTAATGAATTACCAGTCGGTATCGAGTTAATTAGCCTATTGCCGAAAGAGGCGCAAGAGCAAGATATCATCCAACGTAATTTAGCTGAAGTAACAGAAAATGAAGACGCTAATGAGCAAGATGACTCTGGTGAAACTTTCGGCAATACATCAGCTTGAATTTGAATTTGACTAAAAATCAGCAATAAAAAAGCTTCGTATTAACGAAGCTTTTTTTATGGAATTTTTACTTAAGGCTTAAGTTAAAGCGTTTCTAACACCGATAACACCACTTCATGGTGGTTTTTGGTTTTAAATTTATCGAACACATGTACTATTTTGCCATCTTGACCAATGAGGAAGCTCAATCTATGGATACCGTCAGAGATTTTGCCCATGAATTGCTTCTCGCCCCACACGCCAAAGGCATCAGCAACGGCATGATCTTCATCACTGAGTAAGGCAAAGTTTAACTCTTGCTTGTCATTGAACTTAAGCAGTTTAGCAACTGGGTCAGGGCTTAAACCCAATACTGTGACATTATGATTTGCTAACTGGTCTTTGCTATCACGCAAGCCTTGAGCTTGCACTGTGCAACCAGGTGTTGATGCTTTAGGGTAAAAATAAACTAACACAGGGCCGGTTTTTAAAGCTTCAGTGAGAGAGACTGATTGGTCAAATTGATTTTGTAGGGTAAATTGTGGTGCTAAATCACCAAGGGTTAAGGTATTCATTTTATGTCCTTATTTTATATTCTATTTGTCACTGTTTTGCATATGATTGATAGAGCACTCAAGTGATAGTTCTTTTGCCAGTTCATGGATACTTTTTTCAAGCTTTATAAGATCAATTTTTTCCGGCACATTGATAGTAAATAAAATATGCTGCGTTAAATTATCGTCGTCAGCGTGAGAGCGCACCGCAGCAAGATCAAGGGAACGATCCGCTAAGAATTCGGTTATTCGCTTCATGGTGCCACGTTGATCTTGACCGTTAACATTGACCTCGATACGCGACACGTAATTTTGTGGTGTATGCTTGGAAGTACGTTTCATTACCATGAGTAATTCAAGCTGTACACTTAAGCTGGGTAACTGGGTTTCTATCTTTGTTATTGCTGCCCAAGAGCCTGAAATCATCATAATTAAGGTAAATTCATTACCAAAAAGTGCCATACGGCTATCGACGATGTCACAGTCACATTCACTTGCTAAACGGGCTAGACGACTTACTAAACCAGGGCGATCAGCACCCATAGCAGTAACGACCAGATAGTTGGTCATGGATTTTCCTCACTTTTTCGATATCATGGAGCGTAAACTAGCGAGCTAACGCAAAGTTTTTTTGCGGGCACTAATGCTACCATAACTAATGTAAAACCACATAAGTATGTCACTATGAAAGTTAATTCATATTAAAAATTTACTTCTTGGCATAACAACTTAGGTGTAAGATTGATTTCAATGAAATAAAGTACCTAACGTCATGATATAAAAAATATGCTTAGCCATTAAACAATCATCTGACGATGTAAATTTGTGCTTTAGTAAAAATGCATTTGAGAGCCCCCGTTAATGCTTGTCATTAGTTGTAGGCATCAGTAACATAGCGAATCCTGAAACCTTGGGGAATTTAGATGATAAACGGAAGCATCGTTGCCTTAATCACTCCTATGAATAGTGATGGCACAGTAGATTATAAAAGTCTTGAAAGACTGGTAGAGTTTCATATAGAGCAGGGGACTGATGCGATCGTTGCAGTCGGTACAACAGGTGAGTCTGCTACTTTACCCATTAAAGAACATGCACAAGTTGTGTCGCAAACTGTTAAATTTGCCGCAGGTCGTATACCCGTCATTGGTGGTAATGGCGCTAACGCCACTGCCGAAGCGATAGAACTTACCCAATCAATGGCTGATTCTGGCATTGTTGCCATGCTTGGGGTCACGCCTTATTACAATAAGCCTTCACCTAAGGGCTTAATTGCACATTATAAAGCTGTTGCAGCAAGTACTGATATCCCTCAAATTCTTTATAACGTCCCTGGACGTACTTCAGTGGATATGTTGCCTGAAACCGTGGCTGAATTAGTAGCGGTGGAAAATATTATCGGTGTTAAAGAAGCCACTGGCGATTTAACCCGTGTTGCTCGATTACGCGAGCTTTGCGGTCAGGATTTCAAACTTTATAGCGGCGATGATGCCACTGCGAGAGACTTTTTATTACTTGGCGGTGATGGTGTTATTTCGGTTGCTAATAATATTGTTCCAAAAGCATTTAAACAACTGTGTGATGCAGCATTAGCAGGTGACCATGCTTTATCCGAAAAACTAAACCTACCACTGAAAGGTTTATATGAGCATTTATTCTGCGAAGCTAACCCAATCCCTGTTAAATGGGCTGCGCATCAAATAGGTTTAATTAGCCAAGGACATATTCGTTTACCTTTAACTGAACTTTCTGAGCAGTTTCATGGTCAGTTGTTAGAAGCGATGAAACAAGCCCAGATAGAGGTAACACAATAAATGTTGAAGCAAGTCACTCCAATTTTACTTATAGCAGCAGTTTCTGCTTGTAGTTCACCGACAGATCGTCGCGTTGCCAATGGCAATGATGAATATGTTAACGCCAAAGAAGTCCCACTATTAGTTATTCCAGAAGGCTTGACTGAGCCAACTTATGGCCGTGAATACGACATTCCTAAAGTGGGTAACAAAGTTGATAAAGACTTAGTTGGAAAACGTCTGGATATTCGTCCTCCTTTACTGGTCTTGCCTATGTCTGAAGGTACGCGTATTGAAGAAGGCAGTGACAATATTAAAATTATTGTCGAATCAATTACGACCACAAAAGATCTAAAACAAGAAGTTTTTGATAATTTACATGGTTTCTTAGCAAAACATGAAGTACCTATCGAAAACGAAAATTATGACGAAGGTTTTATCGAAACAGGTTGGATAGACACGCAAGACGTCATAGAAACAAGCTGGTTCGGTGAAGACAAAGTGTATTTACTGCGTCAACGTTACCGTTATGAGGTCGATGTGAGTCCTCATGGTCGCTCAGGCAGCATGGGTATTGATCTGATTGAGCATGAAGAAAGCTACAATGGTGATGATCAGCAAGTGCTATTAACGGCAGAAGATAAACGCCGTTACACCGTTGATATGCTCAATAACACTATTGCTTACATCAGCTTAAAACGTGACAAGCAAATTAAAGCTGACCGTATTCAACAAAGTAAAGGTATTAACGTTGATCTAGTGGCTGAAACAGAAACCACTGGCGCTTATTACATTTCAGAAGTTGATTTCAATAAAACCTGGGATCGATTACGTATTGTATTGCCTGAGCTAGGATTCGATATTGTTGATATGAACAGCGCCAAAGGTTTGTATTATATTGTCTTGGAAGAAACTGGCGGGTTCTGGAGTTCATTATGGGGCGAAGATAAGTTATCACTTGAAAAAGGTAACTATCGAATTGAGCTTGTTGAAACTGATGATAAAGATCAAACTGAAATCTTTATTAAAGATGCCGCAGGTGAGCCATTAGAAAATGAAACGATTACTGAAATCTATCGCGTAGTCAGCGAAGCAATGAAAGAAGATCGTAAAGTACGATAATGCGTTAAATTAACATTACCTAATTGTTCGTATTTTAGGCTATCAAAAAAAAGAGACAGTATTTACTGTCTCTTTTTTTATGCTTTAAAAACAGTAAAAATAGTCATTTAACCTTCTATATCGATTGTTTACCAATTAAAAAGCTAAGATTGATCTTAGTTAACCCCGATCCCGTATATTCCGCAAATGTTTCCTGAGTGTGTTAATTGTAAGAAAAGGTAAAACACCTTGATACCAGTATGATGCTGAGTACACTGGCGGTTGGCTAAATCCCATAACATATCGTTTTTGAGTTTGATGAATGGAATCCCGATGAAAAAAATAATAATTCTCCTCGTTGCGTTACTGATAGGCTGGTTTACATACCAATCTATGAAGCCTACTGAAGAGGCCAAGGTGCGTGCTAAACCTATCCCAAACGTTGTTGTTGCTAAAGTGGCGATGTTGCCAGTAAGAGATGAGGTTGAGGCAATAGGAACCAACAAAGCGTTTGAGTCTATTACTATTACACCAAAAATCACTGAGAAAATCGCAGACATTAAATTTAACGATGGAGATGTGGTTAAAAAAGGCGATTTGCTGGTTCAATTACGTAACCGCGAGCAGCTAGCCAAAGTTAAAGCCGCTGAGTTTAAAGTCAGCGATAATTTACGTGAACTCGACAGAATTCGTAGTTTGGTTACCAGTAAAACGGTAGCAGAACTTGAGCGAGATAGATTACAAACCTTAATCGATACGACCCGCGCTGAGCTTGAGCAAGCTAAAGCTGCTTTGGGTGATCGCGCCATTCATGCACCATTTAGTGGTCGCTTGGGACTAAAGCTTGTCAGTGTCGGCAGTTTAGTGTCACCAGGTACCCAAATATCGACCTTAGATGATGTCAGTAAAATTAAACTTGATTTCTCAGTGCCAGAGCGTTTTATCCAACAACTTAAATTAGGTAAAACCGTTGAAGCGAAAGCGATTGCTTATCCAGATCGTATATTTAAAGGTGTGGTCACATCTATTGATACCCGAGTGAACCCTACAACCCGTGCTGTGGTAGTTCGCGCTATTATTGCCAATGACGATGCAGCGTTATTACCCGGCATGTTGATGAAAGTTAAACTGATTAAACAAAATCGTGAAACCTTATTATTACCAGAGTCTGCCATCATTCCTATTCAATCAAAACACTATGTATACACAGTTAACGAAGAGAATATTGTCGAGCGAAAAGAAGTCACAATAGGCATTCGTAATCGAGGTTGGGTTGAAATTCTTGATGGTGTCGGAATTGGTCAATCGGTCATTATCCGCGGGTTATTAAAAGTAAGACCGGGAGATGAAGTCACCACTCAGGCTGCAGAAGCGTTTAACTTTGCCAATGTCGCTGATGTGGAGAATGCGGCATGATCCTCACTGACATTTCCGTAAAGAGGCCGGTATTTGCTTCTGTTATTAGTATTTTAATTATTATTCTTGGCATGGTGTCATTTGATAAGTTGCCTCTTAGAGAATACCCCAACATTGATCCACCGGTAGTATCGATTGATACCAATTATCGCGGCGCGAGTGCTTCAGTGGTTGAAAGTCGCATTACCCAATTAATTGAAGACAGGATTAGCGGCGTTGAAGGGATCAAACAAATTACCTCAAGTAGCCGTGATGGACGCTCTTCTATTACCTTAGAGTTTAATATCAACCGTGATATTGAAGCGGCGACCAATGATGTTCGAGATAGAATTTCAGGGTTACTGGATAACTTACCAGAAGAGGCAGACCCACCAGAAGTAGAAAAGTCCAATGGTGGTGATGAAGTGATCATGTGGCTTAACTTAGTGTCTGATCAAATGAACACATTACAGCTAACAGACTATGCCCGACGCTATTTAGTCGATCGATTTTCAGTTGTCGACGGTGTTGCCAACATCCGTTTAGGTGGCGGTAAAGTTTATGCCATGCGAGTGTGGATAGACAGACAAGCTTTAGCTGCGCGTAAACTGACCGTAGCGGATGTGGAATCTGCGCTGCGCTCAGAAAACGTTGAGCTTCCGGCGGGTTCTATTGAGTCAAAAGAGCGCCATTTTACTGTCAGGGTTGATAGAAGCTTTAGAACCGCTGAAGACTTTGCCAGCCTTGTTATTACCCAAGGTGATGATGGCTATTTAGTGAAGCTTGGTGATGTGGCTAAAGTGCAAATTGGCTCAGAAGAAGAGCGGATAATGTTCCGCGGTAATACTGAATCAATGATTGGCTTAGGGGTATCTAAACAATCAACCTCAAACACCTTAGAAGTCGCCCGTGCTGCCAATGAGTTAGTCGATGTTATTAATCCGACATTACCAGCAGGAATGGAGATTAAGCGCTCATACGACAGCTCAGTATTCATTGAAGCGTCAATTAAAGAGGTGTACCAAACCTTATTTATCGCGATGCTATTAGTGATAGTGGTGATTTATCTGTTCCTAGGCAGTGTGCGCGCGATGTTAATTCCAGCGTTGACTGTTCCAGTGTCGTTAATGGGGACTTTTATTGTTTTATATTCATTAGGTTATACCATTAACTTACTGACTTTGCTGGCGATGATCCTTGCCATTGGTATGGTGGTTGATGATGCCATTGTGATGTTAGAAAATATTCATCGCCGTATTGAGCAAGGTGACTCACCGCTTAAAGCGGCCTATTTAGGTGGCCGTGAAGTTGCTTTTGCGGTAGTTGCGACAACATTGGTATTAATTGCCGTGTTTATGCCGATCACGTTTTTAGAAGGTGATTTAGGTAAGCTGTTTAAAGAGTTTGCAGTTACCATGAGCGCCGCAGTGATTTTCTCAAGCTTAGTCGCATTAACCCTAAGCCCAATGATGTGCTCTAAGTTGCTTAAACCCGCCGGTGAAAGCACTTGGTTAGTACGTAAAGTCGATGACGTGATGGATAAGTTATCTGCTATTTATCAATCGCATTTGGTGAGTGCGATTAAAAAGCCCTATCTTATCGGCGTAATTGTCGTAGTGGCTTTTGCGTTAAGTGGCTACTTGCTTAAACAAGTACCTCAGGAATTTGCCCCTCGCGAAGATAGAGGCTCAATGTTTTTGGTGGTTAATGGCCCTGAAGGAGCAAGCTTTGAGTACATTGAAAAGTACATGGATGAAATTGAAGGCCGTTTAATGCCATTAGTTGAATCGGGTGATGTGAAACGCTTATTGATCCGCGCTCCTCGTGGTTTTGGTCGCTCAGCAAACTTTTCAAACGGCATGGCGATTATCGTTTTAGAAGATTGGGCCGAGCGACGTCCTGCCAGTGAAATTATTACTGATATTCGCGCTCGAATTTCGGACTTAGCAGGGGTCAGGGCATTTCCCATTATGCGTCAAGCCTTTGGCCGTGGTGTCGGTAAGCCTGTGCAGTTTGTATTAGGTGGTCCAAGTTATGAAGAGTTAGCTTTATGGCGAGACATCATCATGGAAAAAGCTAAAGAAAATCCGATGTTAACCGGGCTTGATCATGATTATAAAGAAACCAAACCTCAACTTAGAGTGTCAATTGATAAAGACAGGGCTGCTGATTTAGGGGTGTCAATATCACATGTGGGCAGAACCTTAGAATCGATGCTGGGCTCACGTTTAGTGACGACCTTCATGCGAGAAGGGGAAGAATATGATGTGATCATTGAAGGTAATCGTGAAAATCAAAATACTGCTACGGATTTAGAAAATATCTACGTGAGATCTGATCGAACCGGCGAGTTAGTGCCACTATCGAATATTGTCACTGTAGAAGAGTATGCTGATGCCAGCTCTTTAAATCGCTATAACCGCATGCGGGCGATCACTATCGAAGCAAACTTGGCTGATGGCTATAGTCTAGGTGAAGCGTTAGATTATCTTAATGATTTATCCTATACCTATTTGCCTGCTGAAGCGGTGATTAGTTATAAAGGGCAATCGCTGGATTATCAAAGTTCAGGCAACTCCATGTACTTTGTGTTTATCCTAGCGTTAGGTATTGTGTTCTTAGTATTGGCGGCGCAATTTGAAAGTTATGTGCATCCTATGGTGATTATGCTTACAGTACCTCTGGCTACGCTAGGCGCATTAATTGGCCTATGGTTTACCGGACAAAGTATCAATATTTACAGTCAAATTGGTATTATTATGCTGGTGGGGCTAGCGGCTAAAAATGGTATTTTGATTGTTGAATTTGCCAACCAATTGCGTGACAAAGGCATTGAGTTTGAACAAGCAGTCATTCAAGCCTCATCCCAACGTTTAAGACCGATCCTCATGACCGGTATTACCACTGCAGCTGGTGCTATTCCATTGGTGCTATCAAGTGGTGCGGGCTCTGAAACACGTTTTGTGATTGGCGTGGTAGTGTTATCAGGTATTTTGTTAGCAACCTTCTTCACCTTGTTAGTGATCCCGGTGGCTTACAGTATCTTTGCCCGAAACAGTAGCTCGCCTGAAGCGATTGCCAAGCAACTAGAACAAGAGTTAACGACTTAGTGACAATCTGCTTAAGTGAATTAGCTGTTATAAACGCTATGTTGACTTAAGTACTTCAAAAAGCCAGTTGTGAATAGTCACAACTGGCTTTTTTATGTCTGTATAGTGACAACTCAGTGACAACCCTATAATTCAAAGCTAATCGAAGGTTAACGATGAAAAAATCCGACAAGAAACGTGATAACCAAATTCGTCAGCAGTTAACACTGGTGTGTGATTTATTAATGTCAGAGTGTGAGGGCTTTCAATGGCTCACGCATTCGGTAAACTACACCGCTTTTCCTAAATCGTTAAAAGTGATTTGTGTATTTAGTAATGAGGCGCAAATAACCAAGGTCAAATTAGCCAAGCAAGATGCGTTTATTGTGCAGATGATAAGCCATTATTTACAGGCTGTTTCTGTGGAGATAACTGCTGGGCAGATTGTATTAGACAGTGAAGCGGCATGTGATAGTCAACATGAGGGTAATTGGGCAAAGCGTTTAACTTAAGTCATTATTATTTTTGCTTAACACTAGGGTAATTAGCGCAGCTTAACTTGGGTTTACAGCAAATAAAAAAGGGAAAGCAATGCTTTCCCTTTTGGTATTTTTAGTTAGCTTTAAAAAGTGAGTTAAGCCGCTTTAACTTGCTTGGCTTCACTAACAACCTTTGCTTCAAGCTCTTCAGGGTCAAAGTCATCAACATTGATTGACTTCATACGACCAATTTCAGCTCTTTCAAGTAAGGCCACTTCAGTATCACTTAACACACCTAAGGCTTTACCTTGTGCAGCGACTTTATCTAACCACATAAATGGTAGGCGTTTACCGGCAGCTTTACAGACTTTGTCGTATAAAGGCTCTGAAGCTAAAATATCTAATAAAGTTTGCTCTTGAATACCTACCGCATTGTGCTCTGAAGCTGTCCAGAATTGGCCTTGGCCTAAACGGTCACGACTGGCACATGGCGTTTGCATAATTTTAGACACTTTATGGTCTAATACATCGCTAGGACGTTTTAGTGGGCGACCAAATGGGAAGATAACAGCGCGAAGTGCAATGCCAAGACCCATAGGGAAGTTATCCAGTAAGTCATCTAAAGATGTTTGTAGTTTATGTAGTGAATCTTCTACAGCCCATTGAACTAACGGTAAATCTTCAGTTAAACGACCATCATCTTCATAACGCTTAAGCGTTGCAGACGCTAAATATAGCTGACTTAATAAATCACCTAAGCGTGCTGAAATACGTTCTTTACGCTTAAGGTTACCGCCAAGTGTTGCCATCGCTAAATCCGAAAGCAGGGCTAAGTTAGCACTGAAACGATTCATCTGCTGATAATAACGTTTCGTTTTATCATTATAAGGTGATTTGGTGAAGCGGCTAGAAGTAACGCCCATCCAGAAACTTCTTACAAAATTAGACATCGCAAAGCCAATATGACCGAAGATGGCAGCATCGAAGTTACTTAAGCCTTGACCCGATGTGGTATCAAAAGCAGATTCCATTTCAGCTAATACATATGGATGACAGCGAATAGCGCCTTGTCCATAAATAATCATAGAACGGGTTAAAATGTTGGCACCTTCAACGGTAATTGCAATCGGCGCTGCTTGATAACCACGACCCAAATAGTTATTTGGACCTAGACATACACCTTTACCGCCGTGAATATCCATGGCGTCGATAACACACTTTTGCATTCTATCGGTTAAATGGAATTTAACGATGGCAGAGATAACTGATGGCTTTTCACCTAGACCAATCCCCACAGTAGTTAATGAACTTACAGCATCCATCAAGTAAGCATTACCGCCAATACGTGCCATTGGCTCTTCAATACCTTCTAATTTACCGATAGGTAGTTTGAACTGACGACGAATTCGAGCGTAAGCACCTGTAGCTAATGCAGCTGTTTTAACGCCACCAGCAGAGTTTGACGGCAGGGTAATACCACGGCCTACAGAGAGACATTCAACTAGCATGCGCCAGCCTTGACCGGCCATTTCAGGGCCACCAATGATAAAGCTCAGTGGCACGAATACTTCGTTGCCACGAGTTGGACCATTTTGGAACATACAGTTCAATGGGAAGTGACGACGACCGGTTTCAACCCCTTGAATATCAGTAGGGATAAGGGCACAAGTAATACCTAAATCTTCGGTATCACCTAATAAGCTGTCAGGGTCGCGTAATTTAAATGCCAAACCTAATACTGTCGCCACTGGTGCTAAGGTAATGTAGCGTTTGTTCCATGTTAGTTTCATACCTAACACTTCTTCGCCTTCCCATTCACCTTTACAGACGATACCAAAATCAGGGATCGCGCCAGCATCACTACCAGCTTCTGGGCTAGTAAGTGCAAAACAAGGCACTTCAAGACCTTTAGCTAAACGCGGTAAATAATGATCTTGTTGTTCAGTCGTACCATAGTGTTGCAGTAACTCACCAGGGCCTAGAGAGTTTGGTACCCCAACCGTTGATGCAAGTTCACTACTCACGCCAGCTAATTTTTGCAATACACGTGACTGAGCATAAGCTGAGTATTCAAGACCACCGTATTTCTTTTTGATGATCATGGCGAAGAAGCCTTCGTCTTTTAAGTATTGCCAAACTTCTTGTGGAAGGTCAGCTAGCTCATGTGAAACCTGATGTTGGTTAACCATTTTACACACAGTTTCAACTGGGCCATCTAAAAACGCTTGCTCTTCAGCAGTTAAACGCGCTTTAGGGTAGTTATGTAATTTATTCCAGTTAGGGTTACCAGCGAATAAGTCAGCTTCCCACCAGGTTGTACCTGCTTCAATGGCTTCTTTTTCAGTGGTAGACATTTCAGGCATGATGCCTTGATATACTTTAAGCAGTGGACGTGAGATGAAATTCTGACGAAATGATTTAACATTTAAAGGTAATGCTAAAACTATATAGACAACCCAAGCTAGACTGCCAACAATATCTAATACACTACCAATTAACATTACAACTGCTGCTGCAATTGTTGCTGTTAATAACGACACCCGCAAGTAAGTTGCTGCGCCGAGTACCGCGATCATGGCGATGATCCAAATAAGTGTCTCCACTGTCTTTCTCCTTAAAAGTGTTTAATATTTAAACACCTACAAATTAATGATCCTATTCACAGAACTGACCGTGGTCTGACCTGTATCACATAAAATTAAACCTAACTGGCGCTGATTACAAGTTATTTCAAACAATTGTTTAAAATATTTTGTTTAATAAAAATGCCAATTTTTTTCTGCACTAGGTACAATATAAATTACGTAATATTTTGAGTTAATTATATTTTTAAGGCGTGTTTCATGTGTGAGTTACTAGCGATGAGCGCTAATGTCCCAACGGATATTGTATTTAGTTTCACAGGCTTAGCTGAAAGAGGTGGTGTTACTGGGCCACATGTTGATGGTTGGGGGATCACTTTTTATGAAGGCAAGGGCAGCCGCACCTTTAAAGATGCTCGTCCTAGCAGTGAATCCCATGTCGCTCAGCTCATTAAATCTTATCCAATTAAAAGTGAGATTGTCGTCAGTCATATTCGTCAAGCAAACCGTGGCTGTGTTGCGCTGGAAAATACCCATCCTTTCACCCGCGAGTTATGGGGCCGATATTGGACTTATGCCCATAATGGACAGTTATCAGACTACCAAAATAAGTTTCAAGTAAATCATTTTCAGCCTGTTGGGGACACCGACAGTGAGCTGGCATTTTGCTGGATTATGGAACAGGTGTTAGGTGAGTTTGGTCATACGCCACCCGATGACATGAAACAGGTGTTTGAATTTGTAGCAACGCTGGCTGATGACATTCGAGCTTTAGGTGTTTTTAATATGATCCTAAGTGATGGTGTCGATTTAATGAGTTATTGCACTAATAATTTGTGCTTCATTACCCGCCGTGCGCCTTTTGGCAAAGCCAAATTAATCGATACTGATGTGGTTATTGATTTTAATAAAGAAACGACACCCAATGATGTCGTTACAGTGATTGCTACTCGTCCGCTGACAAAAAACGAACAGTGGCATATTTTACAGCCTGGCGAATGGAAGTTATTTAGGCAAGGCGAATTACTGATTAACAGTTAATCCAGCGTTTGCTTTAGTAACAGCTGTATCGGATTCTATTGCTTGCTGAATTTGATAATTATCTAACTGAATATCAAGCTGCTTACTACCTTTAGAAAAATGACTTAAACGCACGGGTAAGTAGTTTAATTCTGGCGCCATCCAAAAAAAGGTTTGGCGCTTTTTACTTTTTCGTACCACTTCTATTTTTACGGTTTGATAAGTGCCACTGTCTAATATCACTTGTTCTTTGCCGACAATTTTAAATTCATAATCATCAAACTCTTTTTCTTTGACCATTTTGTATTTAAGCAATTCGGGTTGGCGGTACATATCCATTCTAAATATTAATTGAGATACCAAGGGATCGTAGATATCCTCGGCAAAGGGTAATTTCTCTCTTTCGTCTTTATATATGGTGTGGATAACGCCTTGTCCAGCAGCAAAGGCGGTTTGCTCTGTGTAGTCAGATCCGGTGCCGCTACGTTTACTCATATAGCGGATGGGCTTAACCTTGCCATCTTCGAGTTTGAACTCACTATTAAGGTTACGCACATCCGATAGCATTAATAAGCTGATATCGCTATCAAAGCGATAGTTATAGTAGCCATTATCACTTTCAGGCAACTGGTAGCGAGCTTTACCGAGTTCGATACTGCCATAGAACACCCGATATTCAGCAGAGTGAGGGGTTAATGCTTTGAGGTACTCGAGGTTTTCCTTGTCATCAGAAGCGACAGCATTAGGGGCCTGAGACAATGTAATGACAATAATATTGGCTAATAAAGCGGTGAATTTTCTAATCAAAGTAATACCTACCCATGCAATATTTAAAAAGGTAACGACATGACAAGGGTTGCAATGTCAGGGCGCCATTCATATTTTGACAATGAAACCTTGCCTTGGTTCACTTCTACTCCATCTGATCTTAGTCGCTGTTGCTGATTTTGGAAATGAATAGAATTGACTTTAAAAGAAATTTTTCCTTGGCTGTTAATCACTCTATACCAAGGTAAGTTTAGGTTATCGGGGGCGTCTTTGAGTGCTTTAGACACATACCTGGCTCTACCTGGTAGCCCAGCTAAGTCAGCCACTTTACCATAAGCTAAAACATGACCTGTGGGGATCATATTTACAATAAACCAAATTCTTTGCTTTGGGCTAAGGTTTTCCATTGATGGCTTTTGATCAGGTATGGGATGATAATTTATTGTAACCCGCTTTGGTGTTGCGAGTTAAGTAGACAATAGTAAGTATTCAATAGCCAGCTTATGAGTGTTGGTTATCGCTCATGGTTGATGAGCGATACTTTTTGAGTGAGTTTATAACAGTGAGACGAAATACTGACAGGGTTAATACTGTGGATATAAAGCAGGTTTATATGACTGTTAAATAAATACACAAGAAATGAGACAAGGCGCCTGCAAGTACAAATAAATGCCAAATAGCATGATTATAAGGAATACGCTTATTGACATAAAAAATAACCCCGATGCTATAAAAAGCCCCACCTGCAAGTAATAGGTTAAAGCCTAAATCTGACATGCCTTTGATTAAATCTCCCATGATGGTGACACAAAGCCAGCCCATAACAAGATACAAAATAACACTTAGCCCTTTGAAGCGGCCAATAAATAAGGTTTTAAAAATAATACCGCCTAAGGCTAATAACCATATTGCAGTTAGTATTAGCGTAGCACTATCATTTTGAAGGCTAATTGACATTAAAGGTGTGTATGTACCAGCAATAAGCAAATAGATTGCACAGTGATCAGCCATTTTAAAGCGTTTACGCCATAAGGGGCTTTTACTGGAATGGTATAAGGTTGAGGCCAGAAAAAGCATAATAATACTTAATCCATACACAGTGATCCCGATAGTGTCAGCGATATTAAGTTGGCCATTCGCTTTTATTAGCATTGCAATTAGCGCGGCGATACCCGCAAGTACCCCTATACCATGGGTGATACTGTTAGCTAATTCCTCAATCACACCATAGTCTGACTTTGATGTAGGTGTTGGTGCTAATGTTTGATTAGCATCTAACTCAAGTGACATAGTTGCATACAACCTTGTTAAGCAATTTACATTGAGTCTACCAGCAATATTCATAATAGGCCATGACTTTAGCGTACACGTGTAAGCTTAAGTTTGACGCTATGATAACTGTCTGATTTTGTGGGGAGTCGTGTGTCATCGACATAAATTAAATGAACTTAATGGCTTTTTTATCATCTAGTTTATGGTCAGCTTGTGGTTGAAGTCTGATCTAGCACGATTTATATCCAGTGATTCAAAAGCGACAGGAGGCGCGAGTAATGAACCAAGGTGGTGATAAACATTTAACACAAGGATTGGCAGCAAACACTAATTTTGAACCGGGTGCTAGTGGAAATTCGACAGGCTTAAATGGCACACAAGTTTCACATGGACAGCTTTACATAAATGCAAGCCGCCAAGAATCTGCGGTTGAAGTGATAGATTTCTGTGATCATGTTGTGATGTTACAAACGGTGAATGCAACTAGCACTGAAGTCACTAGCACTGAAATAATGAGCACTGATGTAATTAAAGCCCAAACATTACCGCTGATCTGTGGGTTGATCGACAATCAAAATAATCAAGGTCGCTTTTTAAAACAAAATTCTGATAACGAGTTTAAAAAGATACTGACATCACCATCGAGCATTATTGTTGCAGGGCTACATGTTGTGCTGGTGTTTATGCTATTTTCCTTAGCTGATAACACCATTAGCCATTTTGTCGAGATCAGCCGTGAACAAGCCGTTAAAGCTGCGACATCTGAAAGTAACAACCAAGAAATAAAAGCCTACTTTTTAACGGCTGAGCAAATTACCCAGCTAGCTAAGACCCTGCCAAGTGAACAAGCCTTGATTGAAGAGGTCGTCAGTGAAGTCATTACCAATGAAGAAATAATCGATCAAACTATATCGAACAAACAAAGTACTAATAAGGTTGTCGATACAAGCTCAATAGCGCCTGCAGTTGCAACTAGCCCAAAAGATACTGTCAATCAAAAGGCAATTTCCCCAAAGCCTATTGACCAAAAAGCTGTTAACCAAAAGCCCATTGACTACAAGCCCATAATTGAAAAATTGCCAATAGCAGAAGCAGTGCAAGCCGAAACGCACCAGTTCGATTGGTCTTCAGTTGATAGCATGTATCTGCAGCAGCAAAAAGATAGCAGTAACGAACATCTATTTAAGCCACAATTGTTTAATGAAACCATCTCAGAGGCCAATACCATAACAAGCGACAATTTATCGGCCATCAATCAAGCTAGCCATTCCTTTATAAATAAACTCAATCAACAACAAGTTAATCAGCAAATAAGTCAGCAAGCCCATTTAGCGACTTCTGTTAGTGGTGCCAGCACCAGTGAGTTAACCCCTGAAATGGATGATATAGAGTTAATAGTAATAGAAGATAAGCGCCAACCAACTACCCTCAATCATCGTTTAGATCCAAATAGAATTGTTAAGATTGGTGAAACTTGCCATCGATTGGTGGCATTACCAACCCAAATTAACCCTTATGCCGAAGGCTTAGATTTAGGACACCCATGTGAAGGAGGCAAAACAAAAAAAGCACTAGATAACGCCATTCAACAACGCTTATCGAAACTTAAATTACCTTGAACTGTTCAGACTTTCACAAAAGATTTATTTCAACAACATCAAAAATGAATAATATTTATCAAATTTATTTATCAAATTATTTCTGTATTAATTGGGTCTTAATCGCTTGGTTGTAAATTAAATTCATATATAACAGTATTTTAATTAGTGAAATAATTTAACTCATATTCCAATTCGAAAATTGTCAAAGACTTGTATTTTATTAAATAAGCTGACTATACTGCAGCCATCTTGTCGGAGTGCCTTTATGGCTGAGACCGTTTATTCGGGATCCGTTGAACCTGATCAGGCTAGAACCTGCGAAGGAAACAAGCAGTTAATTTGCTTATTTTTACCCTACAGTCAGCAGCAATTTTATAGTGAATGGCTGCGTGGCTAGATCATAAATATTAGTGCAAAATAAAAGATAGAATTAATTAAAGCAGAGTTATTGCTGAAGTTAATTTAACCCGCCATTTGCCGATATTTAAGGTTCAAAGTTAAGGTGTAAATTCAAGTCAATTACAGAGTTAATGTTAACTCGCTCGTCATCAACAATTCTCCAGGCAAGCAACTCTATTTTTTTATTTTGAGGTTGCTTATGTCAAATCGTCGTGAAACCCGCGCTCAAGCGCAAAATTTTATTGAAACCCTAAAACCTTTACAGCACCCAAATTCTGAAAAGATCTATCTGAGCGGATCCCGCCCCGATCTGTTAGTGGGCATGCGTCAAATTCATCAAAGCGATACTATCCTTGGCGGTAGTGAAGATGCGCCCGTGACTGAAGCCAACCCAGCCATTAAAGTTTATGATTGCGCCGGTGCCTATTCAGATCCTGATGCTGAAATTAATGTCCGTTTAGGCTTAAACAAGTTTCGCCAAGCTTGGATTGAAGAGCGCGAAGATACAGAGCAACTTGATGGAGTTAGCTCTGACTTTACCCAACAGCGTTTGGTTGACGACGGTTTAGATCATTTGCGTTTTGAAGCCCTTGTTCGCCCTAAAAAAGCCAAGTCAGGCCGCCGCGTTACTCAAATGCATTACGCTCGTAAAGGCATTATTACACCTGAGATGGAATATATTGCCATTCGCGAGAATATGGCTAGAGAGCAAGTCACTGATGAGATTTTGACTCAAAAAGCCCCCGGTGAAGCTTTTGGCGCTCACATTGGCCAGCCTATTACCGCTGAATTTGTCCGTGATGAAGTTGCCCGCGGCCGCGCCATTATCCCGTTAAACATTAATCATCCAGAAGCTGAGCCAATGATCATCGGGCGTAACTTTTTAGTCAAAGTTAATGCCAATATCGGTAATTCAGCGGTAACCTCGTCCATCGAAGAAGAAGTCGAAAAGCTAGTTTGGTCAACGAGATGGGGCGCTGACACTGTAATGGATTTGTCTACGGGGCGCTATATCCATGAAACCCGTGAATGGGTCATTCGAAACTCTCCTGTCCCCATTGGTACAGTGCCCATCTATCAAGCGTTAGAAAAAGTAAATGGTGTCGCTGAAGACCTAAATTGGGACATTTTCAAAGATACCTTGATTGAACAGGCAGAGCAGGGCGTCGATTACTTTACCATCCATGCTGGGGTACTGCTGCGTTATGTACCAATGACGGCAAAACGTCTTACTGGCATCGTTTCTCGTGGTGGTTCCATCATGGCAAAGTGGTGTTTAAGTCACCATAAAGAAAGTTTTTTGTATGAGCACTTTAGAGAGATTTGCGAAATCTGCGCTGCCTACGATGTGTCATTGTCATTAGGCGATGGTATGCGGCCCGGCAGTATTGCCGATGCCAATGATGAAGCGCAATTTGCTGAATTAGAAACCTTAGGCGAGCTGGTTAACATTGCTTGGGAAAATGATGTGCAAACCATCATTGAAGGCCCAGGCCATGTACCGATGCAGCTCATTAAAGTGAATATGGAAAAGCAGCTTGCCCATTGTGATGAAGCGCCTTTTTACACACTCGGCCCACAAACCACCGATATTGCGCCAGGTTATGATCACTTCACCTCAGGGATTGGGGCGGCAATGATGGCTTGGTATGGCGTGGCCATGCTGTGCTATGTCACTCCTAAAGAGCATTTGGGTTTACCGAATAAAGAAGATGTTAAACAAGGGCTTATCGCTTATAAAATTGCAGCTCATGCTGCCGATGTGGCTAAAGGTCACCCTGGTGCGCAAATTCGTGATAATGCCTTATCAAAAGCAAGGTTCGAATTTCGCTGGGAAGATCAATATAACTTAGGCTTAGACCCAGATACCGCTCGTGCTTATCACGATGAATCGCTCCCCCAAGAGTCTGCCAAAGTTGCGCATTTTTGTTCTATGTGTGGGCCAAAGTTTTGCTCAATGAAAATCACTCAAGAAGTGCGTGAATACGCTGCAAAGCAAGCGCGTGATCAGTTACAAAAGTTGAACGTGCTTGACGCTAGCGAATTTAAACACCTGCAGGCACACTCTAATCACAATGTTAATTCCGTAGACGCAAGTGCAGATATAAGCGTTAGTAGCGGTGTAGATATTCAATCAGCCATGGCACAAAAGTCAGCTGAATTTAAAGCCACAGGCTATGCAATTTATCATCCGTTACCTTCTAAGCCAGACACAGCAACAAGCGCAGATTTAGCTGTTAAGACCACTGCTGAATTAGAGGCTTAACCATGAATGTTTCACAACCACATAGCTTAGAAACCATGTCGCCCATTGTCTGGACTATTGCCGGTTCAGATAGTGGTGGCGGCGCCGGCATACAGGCAGATTTAGCAACTATAAATGACTTACAGTGTTTTGGCTGCAGCACAATTACCACTGTTACTGCGCAAAATTCGGTGGCTGTAACACTAGTCGAGGCTGTGTCAGAATCCATCTTATTGGCTCAGCTAAATACACTTGCTAGCGATTTAGCGCCAGCAGCCATAAAAATTGGCTTAATTGCCAATCAACAACAATTGGTACTCATTGCTCATTGGTTAAAGACATTTAAAAGTCAGAGTTTAGCTAACCAGCTGATCCCGATTATTTTAGATCCTGTCATGGTTGCCAGTAGTGGTGATAGCTTAAATGAGCGCGCAAAAAAGCCGTTAGATTTTAGCCCTTTTAAAGGTCTAATTAGCTTAATTACCCCTAATGTTAGGGAGTTACACACGCTGACTGATACTAACAGCGTGGAATTTGAACCTCAGTGCACAATTAAAAGCCAAAGCCTAGACTCAAGTGATGGTTTTTATAGTGCGGCAGCGCAACTGGTTAAACAGCTTCATTGTCATGTACTCGCCAAAGGCGGTGATGCAGTGTGGCAACAAACCAATGCCAATGATTTGTTCATTTGCCGCAAAGTTCACGGTGTGAGTGACGCTCATCAATATCAAGCTTATTGGCTTAATAGCGAGCGAGTTAATACTGGTAATAATCATGGCACAGGTTGCACCTTATCCACTGCGATCGCGTGTTTTTTAGCACATGAATACGTACTCCATGATGCCGTTGTGATGGCTAAAGCTTATGTATTAAAGGGACTAGTGTGCAGTGAATCTTTTGGTAAAGGCGCAGGGCCTGTGGCAAAAACTGCTTGGCCTGATGAAATACAATACTATCCTGAAATTAGTGCAGTTAGTGGCGCTAAAATTAACAATCTAGGCAAAACACAGCCAGAATCAGCTGCTGGTGGAAAGTTTAACGATGGGTTAATAAATACAGCACAGGGCTACCTAGATTGCCGCTTTCCTGCGCTGCATAAGGGCATTGGTGTTTATCCGGTTGTGGATGACGTGACTATGCTGCAAAGTTTGTTAGAAGCCAATTGCACCACAGTGCAGTTGCGGATTAAAAATAAAGGTTTTAATCAGGTCTCCAATGATGCTCATCAAACCACGTTAGTACAAGATATTAGCCGCGCCATAGCTCTGGGTAAGCAATATAACGCCCAAGTGTTTATTAACGATCATTGGCAATTGGCAATACAACTTGGCGCATTCGGGGTTCATTTAGGTCAAGAAGACCTTGAGTTAGCCGACTTAAATGAAATTTCAGCGGCAGGGTTAGCCCTAGGGTTATCTAGCCATAGCGTATTTGAAATTCTATTAGCTCATCAACTAAGCCCATCCTATATCGCTTTAGGGCATATATTTCCAACGACTACTAAGGTGATGCCGTCAAAGCCTCAAGGCTTAGCAAAATTAGCACGCTACAGTGCATTACTTAACAACGTATGCCCAACCGTGGCCATCGGTGGTATTGATGCAAGTGTTATAACGGATATCAAAGCCACTGGGGTTGATAGTGTTGCCGTGGTAAGAGCCATTACTGAAGCAGAAAACCCTGCCAAGGCTTATTCATTGTTAGAGCAGCAATGGCATCTAGCGGCTGCACAACAACCTCAGCAACAACCTCAGCAACAACCTCAGCAACAGCCAAGGCAATCACATGTAAAATCCCACAAGCCATCAGTGAAACAGCTGCAGTGTGAGCCAGTGTCATGACGATTACACAACAGCGTCAAGCTAATAAGAGTGGGCTCACTTCCAAGCAGTTTATCAAGTATGCCAGTCATATTTTACTGACTGATATGGGTGAGCTTGGTCAGCTTAAATTACTTAATAGCCGGCTACTGATCATCGGAATCGGTGGTTTAGGTCACAGTGTTGCCCAGCAATTGGCCGCCGCGGGAGTTGGAGAACTGATATTGATGGATCATGACAAGGTAGAGCTTTCAAATCTGTCGCGGCAATTACTTTTTAACGAACAAGATATTGGTTTAAGCAAAGCGCTACTTGCCAAAGATAAGTTAGCAGCAGCCTATGAAGACGTAAATATCATGGCAATTGAGCAGGCCTTTGGCGCTGATACAGATGGTGCAAAATTAGTTGAATCTGTCGATCTGGTGTTTGATTGCACTGACAACTTTACTAGCCGCTTAATGATTAATGAAGTTTGTGTTCGTCACGCTACAGGGCTAATTAGCGCAGCGATTTCCGCTAATGATGGGCAATTATTTTGCAGCTCAACTGACTATCCGCAAAGGGGCTGTTATCAATGCCTGTACCCACAAGATACTCATGTTTCACAAACATGTGTATCAATGGGGGTTAACACTGCTGCTGTTCAAACGGTTGCATCAATGCAAAGTTTATTGGGGCTAAATTGGTTAACAGCCGATGACTTAGGCAAAGGCCTGCTAGCGGGTAAGTTACATGTGTTTAATGCTAAAAGCTTGCAATGGCAGATTATACAAATGAATCAAGACCCTAAATGTAGTTGTTGTAGCGCAGCTATTACAGCGTCAACAAATGACGTCAACTCATGCAGATAACTTTACCGCAAAAGGATTAAACATGATTGAAATTGAATTTAATGGCCAACCAGAGCAGTTGCAACAAGCGCCAAGCTTATTAGCGCTAATAGAGTCTAAACAACTTAATCCCAAAGCACTGGCATTAGTGCTCAATCAACAAGTTGTACCAAGAAGTCGCTGGCAGGCCATTCAATGCCAGCCTAATGATAAAGTAGACGTCTTTTCAGCTGTAGCAGGGGGGTGATTATGTTAACCATAGCCGGACATCAATTTGAGTCTCGTTTATTTACAGGTACAGGAAAGTTTAGCGATGCTAACACTATGCTAGCTGCCATTGAGGCCTCTAACTCACAATTAGTGACCCTCGCAATGAAGCGTATTGATCATACTAAAGACTATGATGACTTGTTGACGCCATTACAGCAAATGGGAGTTAAGTTATTACCCAATACTGCAGGGGCAAGAACCGCTAAAGAAGCTATTTTTGCAGCAGAACTTGCCAGTGAAATGCTTGGCACAAAGTGGATCAAACTTGAAATCCATCCAGATCCGAAATACTTGATGCCAGATGCTATTGAAACCCTTAAAGCTGCCGAAGTCTTGTGTAAAAAAGGCTTTATTGTGTTGCCTTATGTTCATGCAGATCCTGTGCTGTGTTACCGGCTAGAGGAAGTGGGCTGCGCCGCTGTGATGCCGTTAGGCAGTCCTATCGGCAGTAATCAAGGTTTAGCCACTGAGCCTTTTTTAGAGATGATCATTGAGCAAGCTAATGTGCCGGTGGTTGTTGATGCTGGGATTGGCGCACCTTCGCAAGCTAGCCGAGCAATGGAGCTGGGCGCAGATGCCGTGCTAGTCAATACTGCGATTGCCAGTAGTCAATCTCCCATAGTGATGGCGCGGTGTTTTGATTTTGCGGTTAGAACCGGTCGTGATGCCTATACCGCCGGACTTGGCAGTGTTACCAAACAGGCAGAACATACTAGCCCGCTGACGCAATTTTTACATCTGTAAGCCAGATTATTCCCTTACAGGTGAATGATTTGGTTTGAGTAATTTAACTTTGAATGCGGTTGGTTCAACAAATTAAGTTAATAGAGTGGCGCACCATGAGTTTTGTCGAGCAATTTAAACAGCTAGATTTAATCGATTTATCAATGCGGATTAATAGCAGCACTGAAGCTGATGTGCAACAAGCATTACAGCGCCCCCAAGGTCATATTGACAGTTTAATCGCGCTTTTATCGCCTGCTGCATTACCTTTTTTAGAAACGATGGCGCAGCGGGCATATCAGATAACCCGGCAACGCTTTGGGGCTAATATTGGTTTATACCTGCCATTGTATTTATCTAACTTGTGCGCAAATGAGTGTGACTATTGCGGTTTTTCTATGAGTAATAAACTCAAACGAAAAACCTTAACAGAGACCGAATTATTAGCTGAAATTCAAATCATTAAACAGCGAGGTTTTGATTCAATATTACTGGTTTCTGGAGAACATGAAACCAAAGTAGGCATTGAATACTTTAAAACCATCTTGCCACTGGTAAAACAGCATTTCAGTTATGTAGCAATCGAAGTACAGCCTTTGGCGCAAGATGAATACGCCCAGCTGGTGGGGTTAGGGCTCGATGCTGTGATGGTATATCAAGAAACTTATCATCGCCAAACCTATGCCAAGCATCATACCAGAGGTAAAAAACAAGACTTTACTTATCGGCTCACTACACCAGAAAGGGTCGCGGCGGCTGGGGTTGATAAAGTGGGATTAGGGGTATTGCTCGGATTAGACAGTTGGCGCGTAGATGCGTTATTAATGGGCTATCATTTGGCCTATTTAGAAAAACATCACTGGCGCAGTCGTTACAGTATTTCTTTACCGAGATTAAGACCGTGTACCGGTGGAATTAGTCCTAAAGTCGAATTAACTGATGTGGGCTTAGTGCAATTGATCTGTGCGTTTCGATTGTTTAACCCCCAGCTTGAAATTAGTTTATCTACCAGAGAAACCCAGCAGTTACGTAACAACTTATTGCCTTTAGGGGTGACTCATATCAGCGCTGGGAGCTCAACCCAACCTGGTGGTTATCAAAATCCCAACACCCAGTTGGATCAATTTGAAATCTCAGATGAGCGCAGCGCGGTGCAAATGGTGCAGCAAATACAAAAGTCAGGGCTTAACCCAGTATGGAAAGATTGGGAGACAAACTGGTATTAGTTTTTAAATTGGTATGCATTTTATCACGACTATTCAATGTGATATAACTTGCTATTAGGTTGTTTCAAAAGGAGTTGTATCATGGAAATAGCATCAAGTTTTACCCTCGGTGTTCAAGGACTGCAACAGGCGCACAATGATTTAGCGCAGGCGACCACGGCGGTAGCCATCCCAGAAACGCTAAGTTCTGCCTCAGTACTAATAACTGCAGATAGCGTCACGCTTAGCTCGCAAACAGCGGCCCTGATTGATGCTCAGCAAGCTATTTCTCACGCCGAGGTTGCAGTAGATGTGATAAATGTCTGGTCTGAAAACATTGGCACCATAATCGATGTCTCAGTGTAGAACTCAATGTAACTTGAGCTGGCATTAATGACTTTGAGTATCATTAAAGCTAAATAAATCAGATATCTATCAAGGCTTGTTTTGGTCAATATCGTGCTGTAATAAAATTAAAGATTCTAACAATTTACTGGCAGGCCCCTGATTATCTCGGTTAGGGATAACCAAAGTTAATGCAATTTTACGACTTTTACTGCCTTTAAGAATAAGCCTGGCGAGCTTACCTTGGCGAATATCATCCTCGACCAAATAAGCGGGCGCCCAACAAAAGCCAATGCCACTTTGTAACACGTTTCTTGCTTCGTGAAAGTTTGATACTGTCCAGCGCTGCTCTGACTTTAACCAACCAGTATCTACTGATTTTTCAGTTGCAGTGTCTTTAATGACCACTTGTAAGTGCTGCGCCAGCTCTGTTTCATCGGCAACAATACCGCACTGGGTTAATGGATGAGTCGGACTGCATACAAGGTATAAGTCTGACTCACACAGGAACTCGGCAATATGGCCTTTTGCAGGAATACCGCAAATAGCGATATCGGCGATGTTATTGTCAATTAATTCTTGTGTGCCTGTGATCACCGAGTCAATGACAGTCACTCGGGTCCCACGGCTATCGGGCCAAAAGGCTTTTAAGGCGTCCACAAGAAATTGCATTGGATAGATGATTTCGCGGGCAATGGTCAAGTTGGGCTCCCAGCCTTGTCCTAAATTGCTCGCAAGTTGCTCAAGTTCATCAACGGTTTGGGTTAAGTGACGTGAGCGCCTGAGTAGTACTTCACCTTGCTGCGTTAGGTAAGCTTTGCGTCCCTTTACTTCAAGTAATTGAATCCCAAGTTGGTTTTGTAGTTTAGCCACAGCGTGATTGAGCGAAGATTGGCTTTTATTCAGCTTTTCTGCTGCTTGGGCGTAACCACCAAAGTCCACTACAGATTGAATAATTCGCCATTGCTCAAGTGTGGATTTTGCTCTATTCATACAAAACTCATTAGTTTACAGGTCAATATTAAAAAGAGCGTATCACACAGTGATACGCTCTTGAAGGCAATCGAGAACGCGCTTAATTACTTAGCGCTAGGTTTCTCTTTTGTATTGCTGTTAGTTTTAGTGAGATCTTTAGGCGTCACTTGCACCGGCAAATACTTCTTCGTCGCTTTTATTTCAGCAAGGTAAGGGCCTTTATGCAGCTTCTCTGGCCAATCAAGAAGCATCATCGCCAATACATTGCGGTGTTCGCCTGACACCATATTGGGATTACCACGAGGTGACGGGATCAGTTGATACTCAGGGATAAATGACGCCGCAATATGGTTTTGAGTCTTTTTAACCACAGGATGGTTTGGCTGACCCGCTAATAAAAAGCTAATGCCGACTTCTGAAATAATGTCATCGGTTGCATCAGTTAAGATCCGATCAATGTTGTTATTAAAGTAATCTAAAATCCATTGATAATCTTTGGCGTTAACTTGCTCTTGATAATAACCACTAGAGGCAAAAATAAAGTGTGTCATACCATATAGCTTGTTTCGGTACTGCTTTTTATCAAGATTGTTGTCTTTATCGTCAGGATAAGTCTCGATGAACGCTTGTTTATATACCTCGACATAATCCCCCACATTTAGCTGTTTAGCCCAGTAAACATAATTCACTAACTGCGCGGCCCATGATGTGATCATTTTAGGATCAGTCAAAGCTGGGGTTAAATCATAGGCTTTTAAGCCTTTAATCATTTGCTCATGACATGGCCCCATGAAACCCAGTTCATCGGTGCGACTGGCATAGCGCAATAAAATATCGCTATAGAAAATAAACTCTGGAAACGGCTTAAGGGCTTTTTTACGCGCTTTAGCACGAGGACCTTTACCTAACACGCTAATAGCTTGTTCGGCTTCATCTTCAATAAAATTAGGTTTATCCATATTACAGGCAAAGTAGTTTTGTCTTTCTGTAATGGTGATCAAATCAATTAAAGCGGCATTAGCGTACTTTTCATCACCAGTCATGCGATACATACGTAAACCATAATGCCCTTGAATTCGAGGTGGCAAGGAATACATATTTTGTTCAAGGTTAAGCTGAATTGCGCTTCGAACTTGCTGGTGAGTTAATTGATGGTTATCTCTGGTTTCAGCAAAGCTGCTGGCACAAGTAAGTAGCAACGAAAAGCTGATTAAACTGGTTAAGGATTTAAATTTTCGAATTGCCAACATTAAAGGCTCTCCTGATGATTGATGATGGATCAGTCGGTGGATTAAGTATAATGCTCATTTGTTGGATTAGGGATAAATTATCTTCATTAACTACCAAAATATCAAAAACTTGGCGATTTGTTATTGAAGCGTTAGTGTCTGTATTAATCAAATTAACTAAATTTTGTTGCCAAAGTGGGTGATAGTAATCGAGCCCTTCATTAGCTATGCCGTTAAAGCTATAGGCCATATTTTTTGCATCCGGCCATTGTTGATTAAAACTCGCCTGAAAAGCCTGATTGATGGCGCTATTTAGTTGTTGATTATTTATATCATCCCCTTGCTGCTCAGAGTTTAAATAATACCAAGCGACTTTGCTGCGAAATACCCTAAGTTGCTGTCGATAAGACTCAGCAAATTGCTCTCTCGCTGAAGGGGTTAAATAGGCTAATTGGTGTTGTAGATGACTGCTTAACCAATAATAACCTAATAAATAATTATCTGTTGATACTCCAAGCTTATTTACCAAATAGAATTGGCTGCCTCGAGTCATAGCAGTAATGGCCTCGCTGAGGCTTTTCACCAGTTGCATTGCTTGGCGCCGATTAGATAAATATTTTGGAAAAACCACGCTCGCTTGGGCAAATTGCTGACCGATCACCGGATACCTAATGATATTCGCCATCGAATGCTTACTTGTATGGATATAGAGTTCACCAACTAAACGCTGCTGATGCCACAAGCGATAAGTTGTAATTGGTTCTGATGGTTCATTGACCGTTGCAGTGCCATTGCCAGTACTCGCGGTGGTATTGGTTTCATTAGTGGACGACATATCAGCTTGCACTTGGAGGGGAATCGCTTCGAATTCAAGCCCCAGAGGCGTTAATACATCGACAACTTGCTGAAATAAATCACTACTGTTTTTGGGGCCAAGATAAGGGGTATTTTTTATCTGACTAAGGGTTTTACCGATATTCCAAGGCGCTGTATTAATATTATTGGTTTGGCTTTCTAAGAAGGATAATAACAGCTGATTTGTTAATAACGGCTTTGTTGATAATGATTGGGTTGCCTGTAATGGCGCGCTTTGGGCTTCAGCTGAAGCAATGCTGGGCTCAGGCGCTGAAACTTGCTGCTTAATGGTTTTAATTGTCGCTAATAACTGCTTATTTTTACTTTTTGCCCGTGCTTGATAGGCCTGCCAAGTGGTTTTTCGGCATTGCTCATCTGGTTGTAAAAGTAAGTATTTGGCTAAACTGATCTCAAAAGCAGAGTTTGTATCATCGCGGTTGGTATCTAACTGGCATTGTGCGTTATTAAATACCAATTTCAAATTACTATTACTAAGGTTTCGTCTTATCGTTGCCTGTGCATTGTGTAACTGTGATTTGGTATCGATATCAAGTTGGGCTAGTGTAATCGCGTTAATTTTATTGGCTAATAAAGAGTAGGGCATGTGGCTATCTTCAAGCTCAGCGATAAAACTGGATAATTGAGGCGCTGTTAACAATGCTGATAATTCATCAGCTAAATGTAATTGGCACATTAATAGCCCTTCACGCTGGTTATGAGTGGCTAAGTGGCGGTAGTAATTTAAACGGTCGTTAAAATTGTTAAAGCCTAAGGTTAATTGCTCAAACTGTAATGTTTGGTAAGGGGTTGTTTGCTTTAAATCTAGGGATGCTAAAGACGGTTTGTATTGCAAACATTGTTGCACAAACAGCTGAAGAGGATTGGCAACTGCTTGCGCAGTTGCCAATAAACTAAAAGTTAGGATTACTACAGAAATGCTTTTTGGCATAAGCCACACGTTCTTCCACTGAAACGGCAGGGCCTTTGATAGACTCAACATGTTGCAAGCGTTGTAAAATCCCTCTACCGTTTGCGGTTTGAATTGCAAGTCCTGGTCGAGCATTTAGCTCCAGTAGTAATGGACCTCGCTGCTTATCCAAAACCATATCGGTTCCTAAATAACCCAGTTCACACATTTCATAGGCACTGGATGCGGTATGAAGCAGGGTGTCCCAGTTTGGGACTTGAATTTGTGACAATTCAAATTGAGTATCAGGATGCTTTAAAACAGGTTCATCAAATTGAACAGCAAACAAACTTTTGCCTGTAGCAATATCTAAACCGACACCGACAGCGCCTTGGTGCAAATTAGCTTTGCCATCTGAAGCAGCTGTTGAGCAGCGTAGCATGCCCATTACTGGATAGCCTTTAAACACGATTAAGCGGATATCAGGCACGCCTTCGTAACTAAAACCATCAAAAACCGGATCGAACTCAATCAAGCCTTCAACAATGGCGACATCAGGGGTGCCGCCTAAAGAAAACAACCCACTTAAGATGTTGGAGACATGGCGATAAACTTCAGTCGGCGTCACTTCATCGCCATTAGGTTTATAATAGCGACCGCCTTCCACTTTAGTGATCACCAAAATCCCTTTACCGCCAGAACCTTTTGCTGGCTTTATCACAAAGCCAGTACGGTCGATGACCATTTGCGGAATATCATTGATTTTGTGCTGCTCTTCAACAACACCAATCAAGTCAGGTACGGCAATACCATTGGCTAAAGCTAATTGCTTGGTAATCAGCTTGTCATCCACGCGTTTGTAATATTTACGAGGATTATATTTTCCAATGTAATCGATATTACGCTTATTCATATTTAATACGCCTTTGCGGCGCAGCTCCCAAGGCCAGGCAAAGTTCATTACTGATCTCCAGCCAAAGGTTTAAAGCGTTTAAGCTCTGTGAGACGGTAGCCAGTGTATTGGCCCATCACTAACACCATTGCTAAAATCACTAAGTGAATACCTAAGAAGTTAAATACCCAATATTGGATCCAACTGTTACTCATAGCAAGGTAGGCTAAGGTGGCGACAAACAAGCTACCACCGCCGGCCATCACTACCGCTTTAGGGCCTTCTTCTTCCCATAAAATTGACATACGTTCAATGGTCCATGCCAAAATGATCATCGGGAAGAAGGTAATGGTTAAGCCTTCACTTAATCCCACTTTATAGGAAATAAGCGTAAACAAGCCAATAATAAATATCACTACAATAATGACCGCGGATATTCGGGATATGAGCAATAAGTTAAGTTGTGATAAATAGGAGCGGATCATCAAACCAAAGGCGACAATTAACAAGAAGCCAATTAAGCCGGTCAATAATGTGGTTTGAATAAAGGCTAATGCAATCAGTACCGGCATAAAGGTACCTGATGTCTTGATACCGATAATCACTCTTAAGAACACCACCACAAGCACGCCAATTGGGATCAATAAAATCCCTTTGAAGGTACTTTGTTCTTCTAGTGGTAATTGGTACAAAGAAAAATCCAGTGCATCTGAGTTTTTCATCATATCGATAGAGGTTGCCAGTGCTGAGCGTGTTTCTTGCAACATTGAAAAGTTAACTTGCGAGTTACTGCCACCAACAACATCTAACACCGATTGGTTATTGTGTTGCCATAAAACCAAGTTATCAGGACGGCCTTGTTTGTTGCCTTCAACATCAAATAAAACCCATTCACCATTATGATAAACCTGCACATAAGGATTGAGTTGCTGACGACGACGTTGGTCTTCTAGCATTAGACCACTCACTTGTTTTGCAGGAACGCCTTTAGAGTGCAGCATTTGCAAAAACAACTGGGTACGAGTGTTAACTGATAATAACAGTGCTAAATTCTGCGATTGATTAGTGTCGTTAATCACTGACATTAACTGCTGTGCGTAAGAAAGGTTATTAGCACTGCGCTGCCATACATCGTTCATGATTTGGTCAGCGGCGCCTTTTTCAGTGACTTGCCATAAAAAGGGTTCTGGTGTTTCAGGTACTTCATCTTGGGTGACGTCAAGTTGACCTGTCGGTACCAGTGTTACACGGTAATATAAGGATTGACGTCCAGAGGATTCACGAATTGACCAAACTGCTCTTCTGTCAGCCCCTTCTGAGATATTTAGACCATATCCCGGTGAGGTAGCATTTTCTGAAAGTACATCAAATGCAGGATCTTGTGGCAAAGAGAGTGATACTTCGGTTGGGTTATTATTACCATTAAACATCACTTTTGCTTCCACTGACCAGCTTTGAACCTGCTGACCAGGAAGGAAAGGGACGTTGTGTTCAACGCTGCGATAAATACTGGCTGCAGTACCGAATATAAATAATAACGCGACGAAGATAAAAAACGGTTTACGTGAATGCATTAGAAGTCCTATTTAACTTTTGTCGTTATTTGTTTGTCTTTTTTTCCATGAATATAGCTCTGGCCGACATCGACTACAGCAATATCTTTCATAAATTTACGACCAAGTAGTAAGGGATAATCTAAATGGCTACGATCGGTTAAGTTTAAGTCAGTTTCAGCGGCGTATTTACCAATTTGCAGGTGGGCATGAATAACGGGGCGGCGATCATCAGGTTGTTCTGCATCTTGTTTAATGCGCACAAAACGTTCAACTTTATGTTCAAAAGTATCCCCAGGTTGATCCTCTCCATTGATCATTACATCGAAGCGAACCCATTGAACGCCATTACGTTCAAATAACACAATATTGCGGGCATCTAATGATGACGATTCAGCGCCAGTATCAATACGCGTTGCAAAAGCGGCTTTTAATTCGTCAATAAAAACACTTTCTACTTCACCCAGAACAAACTTATCGGTTATTGCTGACTCAGGACACTGAGGTGGTTCATTTAATTGCGCTAATGCAACGGCATCAGCATCCATTTTTTCAGATTGTTTGGTAAGAGTATCGGTGATTTGTAACCTTAATTGTTGTACTTCTTCGTTTAAGGCAACAATTTCAGGTGTGGCGCTAATACATTGGCTATTAATCGCTTCAATAATAGCGGCCTGAGAACTGGCTAAATTTGAAGTAAACTCTTCACTACCAACCGGAGTTACTTTTTCTGTTGAAGCACAGCCGGTGATTAACGCGGCTGTACAAGATAAAATAAATACCTGCTTTAACATGATAATTCCTGTTATTTTAATAATCTAGGTTAAATTAAGTCGTGATTAGGTTGGTTCTTTATTGCAATAATCGTTGCACGTTTGGGTGCAGGGTAACCTTCTACCGTTAAACTAACATCATTTGGATCAAGATAATCCACTAACGACTCGTTTTTCATCCATTTAGTTGAGCGCTGTTCTGCCATAGAGGTGACATCAACATCGACACAACGGATATCGGTAAAATCGCATTTTTTAAGCCATAACATTAACGCATCAACGGAGGGTAAAAACCATACGTTGTTCATTTTGCCGTATCTGTCTTCTGGCACTAAAACCGCATTTTCAGCACCATCGATAACTAAAGTTTCTAATACCAATTCGCCGCCCATACGCAGTTGATCACGTAACTGCATTAGATGGTCGATAGGTGAGCGGCGGTGATATAACACTCCCATAGAAAACACTGTATCAAACGCATCAAGTGCTGGCAGTTCTTCAATTCCTAATGGCAATAAATGAACAGGATGCTGATTACCCGCTAAACGCTTAACGGCTTCAAATTGGCATAAAAATAACGGCGAAGGGTCAATACCCACGACACGTTTTGCGCCAGCCCCTAGCATGCGCCACATGTGGTAGCCGCTACCACAACCTACATCTAGCACGGTGCGATTCTCTAACGGTGAAATATGTGGTTTTACTCGATCCCATTTCCAGTCACTGCGCCATTCGGTATCGATATCAATACCATGAATATTAAAAGGACCTTTACGCCAAGGTTGAAACAAGCCTAAAAGGTTTTCAAGTTTTTCAGTTTGACCTGCAGTAAATTGGCTGCCATCGCCAATTTTGACACCATTGAATAAATCGATGCTTGTTGGAGTAGGGTAATTAAGTTTGTTAAGGACTTTTTCCCATTTAGGTAAATTGCCGTGTTTATGTTCACGTTGCCACTTTCCTAAAATAGCCGGTAATTCTTCCAACCAGTGTTGTAACGATGAGTCGGCAATTTGTTGATAAAAAGAGCTGAAACTAATCACTTGATAGCCACCATAGATGCGAAATTAAAACATTGGAACCATACAGTTGAATGACTAAAGCCATTATCAGTAAAGCGTTGTTGGTGGATTGTTAAACTGTCTGGGCGCATCACATTTTCAAGTGCGCTGCGTTTTTGGCTGATTTCTAACTCACTGTAGCCATTAGCACGTTTAAAATCGAGGTGTTGTTCATACAGCAATGATTGAATCACATCATCTTCAAAGCAGAGCTTTTCTGAGATCACTAAAATGCCGCCAGGCAATAAGCCTTGAAATATTTTTTTGATCAGGCTATCTCTATCTTGCACCGGTAAAAACTGTAAGGTGAAATTTAACACCACCATCGATGCATTGGTGATTTCTACATCTCTAATGTCACCACAAATTAACTCAACCTCAGTATCACTGACATAAGCCGCGAGATTTTCCTGACATCGAGAAACCATAGACTCGCTATTATCTACTGCGATAATACGGCATTGGCGTTGTTCAATTTGACGACGAATACTTAAGGTAGCAGAGCCTAAGGAGCTGCCTAAATCATAAATATTAGAATTTGGCGTTACATACCTATCAGCAAAATCACCTATCGTATTAATGATTTGTGCATAACCAGGTACAGAACGTCTGATCATATCGTTGAACACACCAGCGACGCGATTATCAAATTGAAAATCTGATATTTTGTCAGTTGCTGTGGCGTAAATTGTGTCTTGTTGAGAGTTCATCTGCAGTAACTTAGGAGTATTATATTGTCATTCTAGCTAATCCTAACAAATAGCAGCAAGTATCCCATTGGAATTTTTGTAAATTATTTTGTTTATTGGCTATTTTCTCGGTAAATTATTCATCTTGTTAGACAATTAGTCGATATAAAACGGTATGATGTACAGTAATTAAAAATAACCAACAAACACATAACCTTTTTCTTCAGAGAAAATACATCTTGCACAAGGGATAGCGCTTGAAGTTCACTCAATTTATATTTGTCATCATAGTCAGTTTAGTGCTCACCACTGCTACTTGGGCTAATACCTCCTCAGATGAGATACTAGTAAGCTCACTACCGAAAACAATATCTATTTCAATGAGTGAAGACGCTTACCCTTATCAATTTGTTGATCAAAATGGTAACCCTTCGGGTTTGATGGTCGATTTATGGCACGAATGGTCAGTTAAGAGTGGCATTAAAGTGATTTTTAAGCCCATGCCATGGAAGGAGTCACTCTCTGCTGTTGAAGAAGGTAAGGTCGATGCCCATATAGGAATGGTAGTAAACGCGAAAAGAAAGACAAAATTTGCTTATGCCAATCAAATAACAACATTAAATAATTACGTTTACCTTCATAATGATATCGCCACTAAGAAAAGCATCACAGATTTAAAACCTTTTAAAATAGGGGTTATCGAAGGCACATCTCATCTCGATGATTTATTAGCCATTGAACCTAGTCTCACATTTAAAACCTTCAAAACTAAACGTGAACTCGTGGACGCGGTAATTGATGGCGAGCTATATGCTTTTGCTGCTATTCAAGGTTATTATCAAGGGATTCCGGTTAATTTTGATTTGGCCAATAAGTATCAAACTTCCGCTAGGATCTCAGTTAATACAGTTAATTTAGCGCCAGCGGTTGCCAAACGGCACAGTTATTGGGTTGCTGAAATTAACCAAGGTTTTGCGCAAATATCAGCGAAGGTGGTTGATGATATTGAGAAACGCTGGTTTGGCCTGAGACGTGAATCAGGCGGCTTAATGATCGCTATGCAAGTTGAAATTGAGCCGTTTGTTGATATTAACCCTGAAGGTCAACCCCATGGTTTGTTTGTTGATATTTGGCAGCTATGGTCAGAAAAAACGGGCATCAATATTAATTTCATTTCTAGCGATATGAACGGTAGCATTAACATGGTTAAGAAAGGGCTTGCCGATGTTCATATTGGTTATCCTGAAAGTGACACGATGAACACTGGGTTAAATCGAGCAAATCATTTATACACGGTTAAAAGTCGTTTTTTTAGTTACCAAAAAGAATTAACCAATATTAGTCAAGTTGATGGTAAACGCATTGGTATTTTTGCCACATCTCCTTATATTGTTGAACTGAGAACATTATTGCCTAATGCGCAGCTGCGGTATTACGATTCTATGGCTCAAATGGTCAAAGCGAGCCAAGACGGCGATATTGTCGGCTTTGTTGCATCGAGTGCGACTACGTCACATTACTTACTTAATAATAAAAAATGGGCAGATTTCAATCAGCTCACTTCAACTGAATTTAGCACCCAGATTTATAACCTCACCAATGTTGAAAACACAGAGCTTGCTGAGCGTATCACCAATGGTTTCAAGCTGATTAGTTTGCATGAACTAAATAAAATAGAGCGTAAATGGCTGGTTAATAATGACGACCGCACTTTTATTAGCCGTGATAAGCAAATATTTTTAAGTCATAACGAGCAAAAATATTTGGACTCCTTAGGTGCATTAAAATTGGGCTATTTAGACGACTGGGCACCAATGGAATATCAAAATGAACAGGGTGAGTTTTCTGGCGTTAACAGTGACGTCACTGACATTATCTCTAATCAATTAGGAATCGATATTATTCCAGTTGCTTATCAAGATTGGGATAGCCTTAACAATGATATTAAATCAGGAACCATACACATGGTCGCTAGTATGGCCAAGAGTAAATTGCAGCAGCCTACGCTCGAATTTACCGATGGTTACTGGCCATCTCCTTGGGCCATTGCCACCTCACTCACTGAGCAACCACTATTTAATTTAAGTCAATACACAAGTAAACGGATTGCTGTGGTCAAAGGGTACAGCATCAATAATCAATTAAGGCAACAATTTCCAGGCTTAAAGATCATGCCTGTGGCAGATGTCAAAAGTGGTTTAAAAGCCGTATCTACAGGTCAAGCTGATTTATTTATTGAGCAAGTGGTTACCTTGGCTTATGCACTTAATGAAGGTGGTTTCCCTGATTTAAAAATAGCACTGGTAGCGGATTTAGCAGAGCAAAAAAGTCATATTGGCGTCTATTCAGAACTTAAAAATCTCATCCCACTAATTAATCGTGCCTTAGAAACTATTGATGAAACAAAGCAGCAGCAAATGTATCAGCAATGGGTGGCCATTGACTTAAGTAGCGAAGCGGATAAATATCAACATTGGTTTAAGATGCTGTTGATAGGGTTAGTTATTGTTAGCGCTATTACATTGTTGGTTATTTGGGGTAACAGGCGGCTGAAGGCAGAAGTGGAGCTTCGTAAACAAGCACAATTAGAAAGTAAATTTGCAGCTGAGCATGATCTTGTGACTCATTTACCTAATCGGTGTTTACTTGATGATAGATTAGCTTGCGCCGTCACTGCTCATCTAAGAGAACAACATAAATTTGCCATTTTATTTATTGATATCGATAAGTTTAAAGCAGTTAATGACACCTATGGCCATCATGTTGGTGATCAAGCATTAGTTGCTATAGCAAATAGCTTGAAAAAAGCGGTTAGAAAATCAGATACAGTTTCTCGATTTGGTGGTGATGAATTTGTCATACTACTGAATAATATCGATAACGCAGAAAGTGCAATTAAGGTGGCTGAAACCATTACTGCTAACCTAACAGAGCCTTTGAGGATTGATGGTATCAGTCTAACGCTTACTGCCAGTATCGGTATGGCGATTTATCCTGATGATGGTGATAACGCCATTGCATTGTTAAAGTGTGCTGATAAAAATATGTACCGCAACAAGAAAAGCGCTAACAACTTAGGTTACCAATAAGCTGAATAGTCTTGATTAATTTCTAACAAATAAACTTAAGGCTTGGCAGCGGTTAACCAAAAATGCAGCAGATCCACAAAAAAAGCATTGGATGATGCTTTTTTGCACGTTTATTGTGCTAACTTTTTCCTAAAGCCGCGTTAATTGCAGTAAACTATTTCAAAGCTTGTAGTAAAATAATGTTCGGATTTATTTATCACGTCATTGACGTTGTTTAAGTACTATAGTTGCTAGCATTATTTATCTAATGTTTAACAGAATTATTTTTTAGAACCTATTACCGAATTAAGGGTAGAGTTAAATGCGCAGTCAATATTGTGGAGACGTCAATAAGTCTCATCTTGGTCAAGAAGTCACCTTAGTAGGTTGGGTAAACCGTAGCCGTGATTTAGGTGGCGTGATTTTTTTAGATCTTCGTGACAGAGAAGGGATTGTACAAGTTGTTTATGATCCGGATTTAGAAGATGTTTTCAAGGTTGCCAGTAGTTTACGTGGTGAATTTTGTGTACAAGTAAAAGGCGTGGTGCGTGCAAGACCAGAAAGCCAAATTAATGCACAAATGAAAACCGGTGAAATTGAAGTATTAGGTAAAGACTTAGTTATTATCAATGCTTCTGCGCCGTTACCACTAAGCATGGATAACTACCAAAACAATAGTGAAGAGCAGCGTTTAAAATACCGCTACTTAGATTTACGTCGCCCAGAAATGGCTGACAGAATCGTATTTCGCTCTAAAGTGACTAGTGCTGTGCGTCGTTTCCTTGATGACAGCGGTTTTTTAGATATTGAAACGCCAATCTTAACCAAAGCTACACCAGAAGGCGCTCGTGATTATCTAGTTCCAAGCCGGACCTATAAAGGTCAATTCTTTGCCTTACCTCAGTCACCACAGTTGTTTAAGCAATTGTTAATGATGTCTGGTTTTGACCGTTATTACCAGATCGTAAAGTGTTTCCGTGATGAAGATTTACGTGCAGATCGCCAACCAGAATTTACTCAAATAGATATCGAAACTTCTTTCATGTCGTCAGATCAAGTGATGGCGAAAACTGAAGAAATGGTTCGTGGTTTATTTAACGACTTATTAAATGTCGATTTAGGTGAATTTCCACGTATGCCATATGCAGAAGCCATGGCACGTTTTGGTTCAGACAAGCCTGATTTACGTAACCCACTAGAGTTAGTGGACATCGCTGATTTGGTTAAAGACGTAGAATTTGCAGTATTCAGTGGTCCAGCTAACGATGTCGAAGGTCGTGTTGCGGCATTACGCATTCCAGCAGGCGCATCTTTGTCTCGCAAACAAATTGACAACTACACTAAGTACGCTGGCATCTATGGTGCTAAAGGCCTAGCGTGGATGAAGATTAACGACTTATCTGCTGGCATTGAAGGTATTCAATCACCAGTACTTAAATTCTTAAACGAAGAAATCGTTAACGAAATTATCAGTCGCACAGGTGCGCAAACTGGTGACATCGTGTTATTTGGCGCTGATAAAGCCAATGTTGTTGCTGAAGCAATGGGAGCACTACGTCTTAAAGCCGGTGAAGATTTTGACCTACTTGAAGGTGAATGGCGTCCATTGTGGGTTGTTGACTTCCCAATGTTTGAGAAAATTAATGGTGGTTTCCACGCTGTTCACCATCCGTTTACCGCAGCATGTGATGTTACCCCGGAGCAATTAGAAGCGGATCCAGCCGCTGCGATTTCAGATGCATACGATATGGTATTAAATGGCTGTGAATTAGGCGGCGGTTCAGTGCGTATTCATAATGCAGAGATGCAAAGCGCGGTATTCCGTATCTTAGGTATTTCAGATGAAGAAGCCAACGAGAAGTTTGGCTTCTTACTTGAAGCATTACGTTATGGTACACCACCTCATGCAGGTTTAGCCTTTGGTTTAGATCGCATTATCATGTTAATGACAGGTGCAAGCTCAATACGTGATGTAATGGCATTCCCTAAAACAACCACTGCGGCATGTCCGTTAACTAATGCCCCAGGTTTTGCTAACCCGCAGCAGTTAGTTGAATTAGGTATCAATGTTATTCCGCAAGAGAAGCCCGCTACTGAAGAGTAATCTAAAGTTTGGCTACATTGATAAAATAACAAACCGAGGCATATGCCTCGGTCTGTTTTTATAATACCTAAGTGTGTAATCTAACAGGTATTGAGACCGGAAATTTAAAGGACTTACCATGGCTGGACACAGTAAATGGGACAATATTAAGCATCGTAAAGCGGCCCAAGATGCCAAGCGTGGCAAATTATTCAGTAAATTTATTCGTGAGTTAACCGTTTCAGCACGAGAAGGCGGATCAGATCCAGATGCTAACCCGCGTCTACGCGCCGCAATAGACAAAGCTTTATCAAATAATATGACCCGAGACACGGTAGAGCGCGCAGTAAAACGTGGTGCCGGCGAGCTTGATGGTCAGCAGCTTGATACCATTATTTATGAAGGGTACGGCCCAGGTGGCACCGCAGTGATGGTTGAAACCATGACCGACAATAAAAACCGAACTGTCTCTGGCGTACGCAATGCATTCAGTAAGTCAGGTGGTAACCTAGGCACCGATGGTTCTGTCGCTTATATGTTTACAAAATCTGGGGTCATTTCATATCCAAATACTGTCGATGAAGATCTACTGATGGACGCTGCCTTAGAAGCGGGTGCAGATGATGTGGTTTCCCATGATAATGGTGCATTTGATGTACTCACCACGCCTGATGCATTTGGCAGTGTTAAAGATGCCCTAGATGCTGCTGGTTTTGAAGCAGTAAATGCCGAAGTCACCATGATTGCCGGTACTAAAGCCGATTTAGATGCTGATACCGCAGCTAAATTTATGCGCTTGATCGATAATTTAGAAGATCATGATGATGTTCAAGAGGTTTATCATAACGCTGAAATATCAGACGAAGTAATGGAAAGTCTAGGTTAAGGAAACCTTAAAACCGTGACAACAATATTAGGCATTGATCCTGGTTCACGAATTACCGGATACGGCGTCATCAAGTGCCAAGGCAGACAACAACTGTATTTAGGCAGTGGCTGTATTCGAACCTCAGCAGATGATTTGCCGACTCGATTAAAACAAGTTTTTGATGGCATTACAGAAATCATCAAGCAATACCAGCCGGATCAATTTGCCATTGAACGGGTTTTTATGGCAAAAAATGCCGATTCGGCTCTAAAGCTTGGGCAAGCACGCGGCGCCGCCATTGTGGCGGCCATGAATGCTAATTTGCCGGTTGCTGAATACAGTGCAACCCAAATTAAAAGTGCTGTTGTGGGGACGGGGCGCGCGCAAAAAGCGCAAGTTCAGCATATGATCCAGCAAATTTTTAAATTGCCTGCTGCGCCTCAAGCTGATGCTGCTGATGCACTTGGCGTTGCTATTTGTCACTACCACACTTATCAAAGTTTAATTGCGCTGGGTGGAAAAGCTCAAAGCCGCACATATGGAAGATACAAATGATTGGAAGATTATGCGGATTGGTGGTTGAGAAACAGGCCCCAGAAATTGTACTTGATGTTAATGGCGTTGGTTACGAGTTACAGGTACCAATGACCAGTTTTTACGAGTTACCGGAATTAAACCATACCGCAATGCTATACACCCACTTTGTGGTACGTGAGGATGCGCAATTACTTTATGGTTTTATTACTAAGCAAGAGCGGGCGTTATTTCGCTTATTAATAAAAACCAATGGTGTCGGCCCTAAACTGGCGCTTACCATTTTGTCAGGTATGACCGCTGGCGAGTTTGTTAATTGTGTTGAGCGTGATGATATCGTGACCTTAGTAAAACTTCCCGGTGTCGGTAAAAAAACTGCAGAACGCTTAGTTATTGAAATGCGCGATAAACTGAAAAGTTTACTCGAAGCTTCCGTTGGCTCCGAGCGTGAGTTTGCATTGCAAACTAACTATCAACCTGCAGTGGTTGAAAACAATGCCGAAGAAGATGCTATTGCCGCACTAGTATCATTAGGCTACAAACCCGCGCAAGCGAGTAAAGCGGTTATAACAGCTTATTCAGACGGCATGACCAGCGAAGTATTAATTAAAGCCGCGCTAAAATCGATGCTTTAACTCCGGTATTTAATTGCTTAATTAAAGAGATATAAATGATAGAAGCAGATCGCTTAATACAACCACAAGAATTTGAGCAAGAAGTACATATTGATAGGGCGATGCGCCCTAAAATGCTTGAAGACTATACAGGTCAAGATGATACTCGCGCCCAGCTTAAAGTGTTTATAGAGGCAGCGCTTAAACGTGAAGAGGCCTTAGATCATATGTTGATTTTTGGCCCTCCAGGTTTAGGTAAAACTACGCTGGCGATGATTGTTGCCAATGAAATGGGTGTAAATATTAAGTCTACTTCAGGACCTGTACTTGAAAAAGCGGGCGATCTCGCTGCACTACTGACAAACCTTGAACATGGTGATGTGCTATTTATCGATGAAATACACCGCTTAAGCCCAGTAGTGGAAGAAATTCTCTATCCTGCAATGGAAGATTATCAATTAGATATTATGATTGGTGAAGGACCTGCAGCACGTTCCATTAAACTGGATTTACCACCCTTTACTCTAATTGGCGCCACCACCCGAGCAGGGGCGTTAACGTCGCCTTTGCGCGCCCGTTTTGGTATTCCACTGCGTCTTGAGTTTTATAACGTAAAAGATCTTTGTACCATTGTGACTCGCTCAGCCAAAGTCATGGAATTACCCATCGATGAGCAGGGCGCCTTTGAAATTGCAAAACGCTCAAGGGGAACACCTCGTATCGCTAATCGTTTGTTAAGACGTGTTCGCGATTACGCTGAAGTAAAGCATGATGGCTTTGTAACTGCAGAGGTCGCACAAAAAGCGCTGGATTTACTTGATGTTGATTTAGAAGGCTTTGATTATCTAGACAGAAAATTATTATTAGCCATCATTGATAAGTTCATGGGCGGGCCAGTGGGTTTAGATAACCTTGCCGCAGCTATTGGTGAGGACAGAGAAACCATTGAGGATGTATTAGAGCCATTTTTAATCCAACAAGGCTTTATACAAAGAACACCACGTGGCCGAATTGCAACAGATAGAGCATATCTGCACTTTGATATCATAAAACCAGCAGTTTAGTTTGTTGTAATAAAAAATGGAAAGCTAAGGCTTTCCTTTTTTTTTACTTATAAATAATGGTGCAGTATTGAATAAATATTCATTATTAACTTATCGACGAATTGTAACATTTATAAATGATTAAAAATAAAACATACCGGATGGCATAATACTCAATTGTTAAATTGTAATAACCTAACACCTGCTTGTGTTGTACTTGTTAAAACCTAATGCTATTTAATTGAGCCATACAAACAATCCTACAGATAAAATTACCTTTCATTGTTATAAATATACTTGTTTAAATAATAACCACAGTTAATAATTCTATAAAGACCCAGTACTGGTGCGGGTTACAGTGTTTTAGATCCTAAACAGATCTTAAACTGAATAAAAACTGACTAAATAAATTTTATATGGCGCAAGCTTCAATAATATTGTGTGATCATTGTCACATATATTCGTTTTGATAAGTATTAAAAATGTTATTTTTGCACTAGATGATAACACTTTATTTGATGGTTATTGGCAGTGTTATTCACTGCTAAGTAAAATAAATTCTATTTTAGCGCGATAGCCACTTATTAGTGTTAACACTTGCACTTGTAAGTTATTAACAAGATAACGGTCAAAAGTTAAAGGTTAGTGGTTTGACGAAATATCTCTGGTTATACAGTATCTAGTTCAACGCAAATTTAAATACTTATTTAATTGCGTACATAGAATAAGAAAAGATATCACCAGGGAGCTACAAATGCTTAAAAGATCTAAATTATCAAACAGCGTAAACGTCGCGTTATTAGCGTCAGTTTCAGCTGCTTCAGCCGTTTCGGTAAGTGCTTACGCAGCAGAAGAATCTGCTAACGTAGAAAGAATTGCAGTAACGGGCTCCCGTATTCAACGTCAAGATATGGAAACAGCATCGCCTGTCACCACGATTGACGCCAGTGCTATCAAAGCGGAAGGTTATAACTCTGTAGATGAAATTCTACAATCTCAACCTGCTATGGCCGGTATGGCTGCAGGTGCGACCACCAACAACGGATCTGATGGTGTAGCGCAAGTTGATTTACGTGGTATGGGTTCAAACAGAACATTAGTACTGTTAAATGGTCGTCGTATGGTGAACTCAGGATCTGGCGCAGACAGTGCAGTCGATTTGAACACTATTCCAGTTGCAATGATTGCTCGTGTTGAAATCTTAAAAGATGGCGCATCAGCAGTATATGGTTCAGATGCTATTGCTGGTGTTGTTAACATCATTACTAAAAAAGACTTTGAAGGTTTCCAGTTTGATATCAATGGCGGTGCAACTGACAAAGGTGATGGCGAGAACCTAGAGCTAAGTGCATTATATGGTTTTGATACCGGCAAAGGTAACGTGACTTTTGGTTTAGCTTACTCAGAGCGTAAAGGTGTAATGCAGGGCGATCGTGATTGGGTTGCTAAGGGTGATAGCTCTTTTATTCCTGAAGGCACTTTAGGTGGCAAACAAATTAACCCTGAGACTGGCGAATGGGGCGATCGTGAATACGGATACGATTTCACCCAAGATAGCTGGTTACAAACGCCAAATAAACGTTACAGTTTTTTTGCTAATGGTAATCACGAATTCTCAAATGACATGATTTTAAGCGGTGATATCCTCTACACTAAACGTAAATCTAATCAAATGATGGCAGCTCAACCAGCTAACTTAGATTTAAAAGTTTGTGAAGGCAATATTAAGCAAGATGACTGTATTACATTAGACGATGCAATGATTGCTGGTGGCGTTGCTGCTGATGAAGACGGCATGATCAACTACCGTAAACGTATGAATGATGTTGGTAATCGTGTTTATGAACAAGAAACAGATACCCTACGTGTATCTGCTGGTCTAGCCGGTTATTTAGATATTAATACCGGTATGGACTGGGATGTGTCTTATACCTACGGCAGTAACAAAGCTGATACTTGGGTACATAATTCAATTCACCAAGGCAACATGATAAAATCAATCAATGCGAATCAAGATGCATGGTTTGGTGGCGATCCTATGAGCCAAGAGATGATTGATGCCGTTAGCTACACAGAGCAAACTGATGGCGGTAACGATCAACATGTTATTGCTGGTGTGATCAGCGGTGAAGCATTTGATTTAGATGCTGGTGCAGTGGCTTTCGCAATCGGTGTAGAGTACCGTCATGAAAGTGGTTATTACAATCCAGATCCAGTAATTATTGCTGGTGAAGGTACTGCAGCGCAGCAAGATCCAACTGATGGCAGCTTTGATGTATTCTCTGTTTACCAAGAAGTCAGTGTTCCTTTCACTGAAAAATTAACTGGTGAGTTTGCACTTCGTTATGATGATTACTCTACTTTTGGTAGTGCTGCAACTTGGAAAGTGGGCTTAACTTATGAGGCGACCGATGATTTAATGCTTCGTACAGTAGCTGCTACTGGTTTCCGTGCGCCAAGTGTCAGCGAATTATTTGGTGGTAACTCAGGTTCATTCGACTACCTAGATGATCCTTGGGGTAATGAGTTAGATGACCAAATTTTAGTTAACTACACCTCAGATGAAAACTTAGATGCTGAGTCGTCAGAATCCTATACTGCTGGTTTAGTTTACTCACCAAGCTATGTTGATGGTCTATCTATCACACTTGACTGGTGGAGATTTAAGATTGATAACGCGATTTCTCGTTTAGACGTTCAAGCAGGTCTAAATAACTGTTTTGCTGGTGATGTAAGTGCTTGTGAAACTTTTAATATTGGCGCTAATGGTGATTTATCTGACCTAAGTAACCCACTAACGAACGTTGGTTATCAAGATACATCAGGTATTGATTTTAACTTAGCATACAGCTTTGAAGCATTTGGTTTGGATTGGAAAATCAATAACGATCTGACTCACTTGATTAAGTTTGAGCAAGATGGCCAAAATTACACTGGTACAATTGGTGGTATGTTCGGTGGTTACGCTGAATACAAAAACAACTTCAACATAAGTGCTAGACAAGGTGATTGGAGTGTAATGTATTCGAACCGTTATATTGGCGAAATGAATGACATCAACACGGATGCTCCGATTGATTCAATTCTTTACCACAATGTTTCGGCAACGTATTTCTTCAGCGACGCAGTCTCAGCTAACATTGGTGTGAAAAACTTAACCGATGAAGAGCCACTGATGATCCCAAGTGAAAACGATGCAGGTACAGTTCCTGAAGTGTATGACACCATTGGTCGTCAAATCTACGCAGGTGTATCATTTAAGTTCTAAGCAATTAAAACTTATATGAATCCAATAAAAAGCCAGCTAACGCTGGCTTTTTTGTATTGTCACCAAGTGACAATCTTAGTTAGATAGTTATTCTAACCATTAAGCTAATTTTTTGCTGATTTTTAACCTAAGCCCTGAGTCGCTGACTTCATTTGGATGAGTTCTATTTTGTAACCATCTGGGTCTTCTACAAAGGCAATTTCGGTGCTTCCACCTGCAACAGGGCCTGGTGCGCGAGTGATATTGGCGCCAGCAGCTGCAATGGCTTCACAGCGGGCGTATATGTCTTCTTCGCCAATAGCTAAATGCCCAAAACCTGTACCCAAATCGTAGCTCTCAGTACCCCAGTTATAAGTTAATTCAACTACAGCTTGTCCAGTTGACTCATCCCCATAACCGACAAAGGCGAGGGTATATTGATATTGCTTGTTTTCTGATTTTCGTAATAATTTCATCCCCATAACTTGGGTATAAAACTCAATGCTACGGTCAAGGTTGCCGACACGGATCATGGTATGAAGAAGTTGTGACATAATATTCTCTATAATTGAATGTATGTAAGTAACTGTTCAAGCATAACAAATTTTCATCTGAGATATAAAATTGATTTCAGGTTAAAATTTACGTTTTAGTTCACAGTTTTGTTGTTAAACAATAGGAAAATAATTATTAAAAGCTAAAATTAACTTATATTCATTTGGAGACAAGATAATGACAACAGAACTAAAAATGGCTCTTGGTACCTCAGTAGTAATCGCAGTATGTTTCAGCGCATTTTTTGTATCAATGTTTTAAAACTTGCTGAAAATATTCACAAAAAACCGCTTATAGCGGTTTTTTTGTGCCTTAAATTTGACTTGGTCAAACTAAGTACCTGTTTGCTTCTTTTTATGGGTAAATTTTGCAGCTTTAGCAAATATGTTAGCTAAGCAAGAACACAATGGTGCTGAAAACATATAAGGTATTTTTAGTTTATTAATCAGCACTAAAACAGCCAGCGGTGCTAACAGGGCAAAGATAAAACCGATAACAAGCTGTTCGATAAAAGAGTGTATGCCTAGTTGACTTAGTAGTGCTCTAGCGGCTCCGCCCGCAACAACATGCATTAGATATATTGCCATTGAACAGCGACCTAAATAAGCAAAAAAACTTAGGTTAAATTTTGCCAGATGAATAGATAAAGAAACGATAAAACCAATTGAAATTATAGCCAGTAACAAAGACTGTATACCTCTATCACGATATTCTAATGACAGATAACCGTGAAATATCCATTGCCCTAATATGAAAGCCAAAAATAATCCGACAAGGGCTAATTTGCTATCAAGCCACTGCGTTTTTATATGCAGTAAAAAAATAATTCCTAGAGCGAAAAAAGCTGTGTTTTCAGTAATATAATTGATTATTTTATCATCTGAAATCATCGAGCTAGTTAAGTACATTATAATGCTGAAAATGCCAAATACAGCGCTGAAGCGTTGTGGTAATAAACGATATGCTAGCGTCGATAATGCAAAGATTAACAATAAAGCATATAAGAACCAAAAATGTGCTCTAGGGGCCCACAACAGTGAAAGGACGTCAGTAAAAGTGGGACTTCCATTGGTGTAGCTAGGTAAAAGTACTTCTAATGAACCTTGTAACATTGACCACAATAAGTAGGGGTAAAAGATAGTATCAATTTTACTGAAAACTAATTTTTTCGGTCCTCTTTTTTGTAATGATGTAACAAAGAATAACCCTGATAAAAAGAAAAAAAGCGGCATGTGAAAACTATAAACTAGGCTATCAGCAAGTTTGTAAAAAGGAACGGGTAAGTCTATGCCCGAATGATAAATGCCACGGGCTACATGTCCATACACCACTAACATAATGCCTATTGCTTTAGCGTATTCAACCCAAGCTGTGTCTTTCTGTGTCACGAAATGTCCTTTTCTAAATGTTGTGCTTTAAACCACAAATAATTCTTGCTACGCATTGAGTATTTAGATGAATTAGCTGTAAAGGTTATGACGGATAGCTGCAAGTATCATTAGTTTATAATGATAGCAAAATAGATCACAGTATTAACATTTTATTAATACAAAAGTATTAACTGATTTGGGCGCGGGATTGTATTTACAGGATGGTATTTAACAGTTTAACCATTGCCAATTGGAAGGCAATGGTTCGTAGAGATGCTCTAATAAAAAGTACTAAAAAGATAACATTAAATGATTAATCTTCTGGGTAAACCTTATCTTTGTACTCATATTATATTTACCAAAAATAAATTCAACTCAGTGGGTGAGTGAGTGCAATTGACCGCAGGCCGTGGTTTACAACGCTTTATCTTCCAAATTTTACTTTACGAAAAGAGTAAGATTTGTAAACTTAGTGCTTTGTTAGCTGAAATTCATATAAATTAACACCAGTTATCCTTTACAAAATAGTATCAAATTTAAAATGACTGCTATATCAAATTTCTTTTCTGTAGGCTTGGTAAGGCGATGGCCTCAATGCGTGAAACCATCACTTTGCCAAAGTATCCTGAGTAATGATGGTAAGGTAAAAGTACCTTAGTAACTCGTTTTTGGACAAAAGTTTGTCAGTGATTTTACTAAATTAGGAAAACAAGGATTAGCTAAGGTATGGTAAATTTCTTATTAACAAGTCTAAATCATCATGCTTGTACAATTTTATAGAACATGAAAAATGATGTGGCAGCGTTTATGCGTGATCACAACTTAGAAAGGCCCAGAATGCTAACGGTGATCTATCACCAATTTAATATGTACAAAATCCTTAAGAAAAATGTTCTGATTTAATTCTGCAGAACAGTTAATGCCAAGCGTTTTTTGTGAACATAAAAGCTCGATGTCGATAATTTTTGTTTACGGCAATAGGTGCTGATATTTAACCCGCTTTGTAGCAGTGCAAGAATGAGACTTGCCACTGCTGCGGATTATAAAGGTTTTCATTATATTGTTCCCAATAAAAATATGGAAACAACATAAATCAACGGCATACAAAGATATGTGTCTTTGCCTAGACAATTACATTCGTCATCACTAACACCTCATTAGCAACCTTGGCACCAAACCAAAGGGCATTAACAGCAGAACATTTTTATGGATGAATTTGAGGCAAAAGAAAAGCCTGCATTGCTGGTTTGAACAATTTCTTGCAGATTCGAATACAAGCCCCGACTAGCGGGACTTCGGATTCAATGAAACCCTTTACTTTTTTGGATCTCGGTTTGGTTTCTTTTGATAGTCACTTTTACTGAAGGCTTTGATAAACTTGTCGTAAAATACACTTATAATTAAAACATAAGCCACCATAAAAGCATAATATAGCCATTCTGGAAGTTGTTTATTCTGCTCTTCAAAATAGTTTACTATCCAACCACTTAAGTAAACAAAAAATAAAGTAATAGCGATCAAAGCTATCGATGACGTAACTTTATTTACTGCACGTTTCGTCACAGTCTTGTGCCTCCATTAAACCTTCATAAACAGCATCTTGAACAAGCCCGCCAACCATACCAGCCCATCCCCCTTTTACCATATTTCCAGCAACATTACCGGATTGAATAAAGAGCCCCCCAGCAAGGCCACCGAAGAACCCCCCCATAGCATTACTACCTGATGATGAAGCACCTATACCAGTCAATCCACCAGTAATGGCTCCATACTTTCCTCCACTAATTCCCCCAGCAATGAGTCCAATCCCTGCTCCAGCGTTAACACTATTAAAGTTTGCACCTATCGCCGCGGCTCCTGCGCCAACTACAGCACCTCCTGCGATTGACACAGGATTAGCACCTAATAGTGCCCCTGTTGCAGCACCACCTAGACCACCTGCGATTGCAGCGGTGGCTGTCGAGCCTATACACCATAATCCATAAGGATCGAAATTACTTACAGGATTCCCCCCAACATAAGCATAGGTATTAATCCCTCCGGCTAGCCCAATCGGGTCACTCTGAATATATCTGCCAAGTTGTGCATCATAGTAACGATTCCAGTTGTACCACAGGCCCGATTCACTGTCATAATATTGACCAGGGAAGCCGATGTTGAATGCGCCAATGCTAGTGCTATTGACTGTCCTATCAAATGCTTTGAGGTTTGCTTTCCAAACAACAGAACCACTACTGTTTGTTACAAGCTCCGGGCGAGACAAATGGTCTGTATGCACATAATAAAGCACATTATTCAACACATAAGCCACTGGCGTGCCATTAACGTAGATGTATTCTTTATTAGCATTAGGCTCAGCTAATAGCAAACCTGAAGCATCATATATATAGCGTGAAGTGCCTGCTGTAGATTGTTTATAGGCTCTTAGATTCGAGTAGTTATAACCGTAAACTGTTTTGAGCCCGTTGTTAAGACTCGACGTTAACTGATTCGAACTGTTGTAGGAGTATAGATTTCCACGCCCAGTATCTTGAGTAATGTTACCATTATCATCCGTTGTGAAGGCACGTGTGCTACCCGATTTCGTCACTTTATTAAGCTGATTAGAGCCTAAATTGAGGGCATAGGTATAATTTACTCCATTATCCGTATTCGTCTCACGGTTACCCACACCATCATATGACCAAGATTGATTATCTGCACTGCTCGATACTGATGTTAATCGATAAGTATCATCATAACCAAAGGTCTGCGAATAAGCACTGTTGTATGTATTGATGATACTTTCAATATTATTAGTGTTTGATTCAAAGGTATAATCTAACTTTTGTTTACCTGAGATATATCTTAAATCTAAGCGATAATCAGTATCATAGGTGTCAACTTGCGCTAAGCCATTGCCGTATGTCCAGTTTGAAGCGGGACCGAAAGGTTTGTAAGTAATGCTTGTTAACACATTCTTAGTTTGGCCACCAATAGTCGCTGTTACCTTATTAATTTTGCCTATGTTGTTATAGGCATAAGTCACCTTGTTGCCACTAGGGTAAGTAATATCTTTTATACGACCAAAGCTATCAGGCGTGTAACTGACGATATAGGTTTGATTTAAAATATCGCTGGTTTTGGAAGATAACTCTCCATAGGCATTGTAATTGAAGTTGGTGCATTCACCATTGGTAGCGACTTGGGTTAAGGCGTTGGCATTGTAATTTTTATTACTATCAGCATCTTTGTCCTCATCATAACTGAACCCTTGCATCTGGTAGCCCGACACCATCATGGTGATGCGGTTCATGTCATCATAACGATAGCGGGAGACGTTGCCATTAGCATCGGTCTTTTTAATCAAATTACTCGCTTCATCATATTCAAAGTCAGTAATCCCCGTATCAGGACTGTTGAGCTTAGTTAGGTCACCAAATCCGTTGTAAGTATAAATGGTTTTATTACCGTTATCGTCTGTGACAGTCGCAATTTTACCTTGGCTATTATAGGTATAGGATGTTACGGCTAACTCCGCATCGGTACTGGTTTTAAGGCGCCCTAACGCATCATAAGTGAAAGAACGTTCATTACCCAATGCATCTGTAATGGTTTTGATATTACCGTCTTTATAATAAGTAATGGTATCTTGTTGGCCATTCTGGCCTTGTTTGAGTCGAACTCGACCGAGTTCATCATAATAGACATTTGATTGAAAATGCATGGTTGAGCCAACTTTGAACGCCATTGACTCCACTTGGCTCATGTTATTGTAAGTAAAGTGCGTTTTATTCCCTGTATTGTCCTCTAAATAATCAATGCGATAACCATCATCGAATTCATTATCTGTATATGAACCATCAGGCAGAGTCGTTTTATCTACTTGACCCAATGCATTGTAAGTATAAGTCGCTGTAGGGCGAGAGCCATTTTTAACAGTCTCTAATTGATTGTTAGCATTATAGGTATAGGTAACATCCAGGCCATTGGGTAAGGTTTCATTGAGCAAGTTGGCATTACCATCATAGATATTAAACTTATGCTCACTTCCATTGGCATATTCAACACTAGTCAACAAACCATTCGTACTATAGTGAGAAATAGTGATATCACTTACATCAAGTCTAGGCCCATCGACGGTCATTGTTTGCACTTTACCATCAGCGTAATAGGTGTAGTCTGTATTCGTAATTCGCTGCTTACCTGTAGCTAAATCAGTCTGGGTGACTTTGGTAATATTTTGTTTGTCATCATATTCATATTCAATCGAATACTGTGGGTAGGTGATTTTCTCTACTAAATGTTGATAGGTTGGATGCCAAATGTAGGTAACAGTCCTTGCATCGGAACTACCGTACCCCTGGGTTTCTGACGCTAAACGCCCTGACGTATCGTAATCATAATCGGTAACATTGCCTTCCCAATCTGTCACCTTATCTTTGAGCCCTAAAGTATCATAGATATAATCTGAATTGGCCGCTTCACAAAAATCGCCTGCTTCACTACTAACCGTTTTAACACGCTTTTTATTGTTAACAGTCTCATACGTGTATGTGGTGTCTAAACCCAATGGATTGGTTACCACTGTCTGATTAGTTTGATAAGCAAATGTATATTTTTCTAGATTGGCCGAGGTGCCATGCGCACTTGAAGTCGCTTTACCTGTTGTCGGGTCATAAGTAAATGTTGCATATACCTGACCGTTAACTTTGATTTGTGTCAGTGCATCAGTCCAAGTCGTATCCGTATAAAAGAACTCCTTGTAACTATTATCAGGCATGGTTTGCTTAGAGAGTTTGCCGTTAGTGTATTCGTAACGATAAATATTTCCTTCGCCATCAGTAATGGATTGAACGCGCCCACTAGTATATGTCAGGGTTAAGCTTTCGCCTGTAGAAGCAGTAACAGAGTTAAGGTTACCATTAGAGTATGAATAAGTGTGTTTATCGCCTCGCGAATTGGTGCGACTAAGGATTTTACCATTAGCATCATAAACCTCAACAACACCATTTACTTCATAAAATGTGAATTTGTTATTGCTGTACACGATTTTTGCGGCATCACCGAAATCATTATCATACCAAACGTTATTAGTGCCGCTTGGCTCAAATACCCGTTTACCGCCATCTGGCTTTAACACTGTTATAATATCATTAGAGTTAGGTTCAGCGGGGAACCATTCATTACAACCTAGGGTCGGCACACCTTCCCTGTCTAACTCACAGGTTTTTAAGTCAGTGTATAACAATTGATAATCAAAGCTACTTAACCACATTTTGCCAAACACACCTGTACGTCGCGCAAAGTGGTTATAGTTTTTTTCAATAGCAAGTGGAAATGTCGTTGTAGATAGGTAATCTAGCTCAGGTTGAATTTTGTTCCCTGTTGCTATAATGATTGGGTTGCCCTCAGAATCGCCACATTCACCTTTACCATCACCTTCACCCTCGTCATCATCAGATGAATCATTTGAGCGACCACCTCCGCCACCTTCTCCACCGCCAGAGGGACTGTAACCAGTTCCTCCAGAAAATGCCAATCCAATACCACCACTAAAATCAGCCATTTTGCGACCTACAATTTCAATTCGCTCAATATCAGCATTTGCGTATTCAATAAACTTTAACTGCATGTCATCATTAATATTGATTGCCATCAATGGCGCTGCAATGATTAAATTTTTAAATAATGTATTAAATTTCATAAGATTCCCTTACTCCTTGGGTATTAAATCGAACACTGCTGAGTCGCTGAGCTAACTGTTACTGATTTTGTAGCGCTCCAGTTTGAGCACCCTTTGGTATTACATGCTCTCACCCGATAGGAATATACGCCTGGAAATTGAGACAACACTTCCAAGCTAGTATCGCCATACACGCGCTCAATAGCACCCCATCCCGCGCCATCATCAAGCTGCACTTCAAAATACGACGCCATTCCCGTGCCGGGTTGAGGGGTATAAGCGGTTTGTGAAAATGAAATGTTGTATCCCGCATTACCAGCTTGATAGCTGATAAATGTTACTGGTTGTGGTGGTGCGGTAGTGTCAGAGTTAACCCAAATAAGGGGCCGACCATTTGCACTTGAAGCATTACTCAAAAACTCATTACGAGTTAACCCAATTGATAAATAACCAGCTAAGGCTCCTGCCGCATAAGCGGCCGCTTGCGAGGTGCCTGACATGGTTTTTGTACTGTTATCATCTGGAAGATATGTTGAAGTGATCCCTTCACCAGGAGCATAAATATTCACTGATGCCCCCCAGTTATTAAAAGCAGATGGACTATCATTAGAACCTATTGAGGCTACGGTTATCGCACTTGATGCCCTAGCTGGTGAATAATTGCTGGCATTAGCATTGCTGTTTCCCGCAGGCACCACAACAGAATAGCCTGACGCACTCAAATTATTTACAGCCGAGTCCAGAGAAGTATTAGCGCCAGTGACACCACCGATATAAACCACTGATGGCGCGTTACCTGTACTACCAATAATATTCAGTGCATTAATAATATTGCTAACAGATGCGCTGCCATGACAGTCGAATACCCTCAGGGCTTTTAATTGAGCAAATGGCACTGTTCTACGAATAATATCTGCGGTATGAGTGCCATGCCCATAACAATCTTGGGCTTGATTACCAGATGTTATGTCCCATAAATAACTCGTCACTTTATTTAGCTCGTAGTTATTAAAGTTAACTCCTGAGTCTACCATAAAGACTGTTTGACCTGACCCCGGCCAAGCATGGCTACTCGAGCCATCCAATGGTAAGGTTCTTTGGTTTATTCGATCACCTCCCCAATAACTCGATGATTCAACGATAAAGTTTCCTTCAATATATTCAATTCGATCATCTTCTGCTAGTTTAGGAAGCTTGTCTTCTGATACGGTAAGCACGACCGCATTAATAATCGGTAAACTATGTTTAAACTTCCCTTTAACTAACTTCGCCAACTTTTTGCCAACATTGTCTAATTCCCCCTTGGTCATAGAACTGTTTTTCAAAACAACAATAAATTCTTCATTAATCCGTTTCTCATTCAGCTTCTTGATTTTATTATTATCAGCAAAGGCAACATTTGAATGTGTTAGTGCGGCTAGAGGTATGAGTAATAATTGAGCATAAAACAAAAGAGAGGTCGTGCGAGTTAATTTAGTACGAGGTTTAAACATGTTACATTTTCCTTGTTAACATAAAAAAGCTTAAACAACATACTGAACTGTTAACTTTCCAGCAACAATTGGGCAACTTTATTTTTTTGGTTGATGATAAAATAAGCAAGATAGATTGCTTGTGAGGATGTGTTTGTTTACATTAGTCAAAAAAACAACGATTGATATAATATTGACGGCGCAAGATATGTTTGTGTAATTAAATCTTAAAGAGTGAGCAGCTATAAATTAAGGGGGCAGTAAATGCTTTGTTGGAACAATGAACAACTAATAAAATTAGTAAAAGTAAGTCAAAGATCGACCTGAATTATATACAGAAAAATTAACGTAAAACAGAATGGGGCAACTATGTCTTTGAATGTCGGGGTGGGAACCCTAAGGAATAGGGCTCCTTTCAACTAACAATCAATGCTTTCAGAAAGTAACAGTGCATCTTCTAATTCAACACCAAGATAGCGGATCGTGTTATCTACCTTTGTATGCCCGAGTAAAAGCTGCACTGCTCTGATATTCTTAGTTTTTGCATAGACTAATGTCGCTTTGGTTCGCCTCATTGAGTGCGTACCATACAAATTTGAGTCTAATCCAAGATTTGATGCCCATTTTCTGACAAGGCATCGATAGTATGAATAGCTAATAGGTTGCTGCTTTCGTCTTTGGCTTGGGAAAAGAAAATCGTTAGGATTTAGCGAAGCAATCAACATCCATTTCATTAGACTTTGTTGAGTTCTTGTCGTTATTTCAAATTGGACTTCAATGTCTGTTTTTCGCTGAATATGCTTAACACGGTTAAATATTCTATCTTGCGAAGATACATCGCAAACTCTGAGTGGCAGCAAGTCACTAGATCTAAGTTTACTATCAATAGCTAAATTAAGTAGCGCAAGTTGCATCAAACTATTTTCAATCTCTAGTCTGGTTCTGATACGCCATATCTCTTCAAGCCGAAAAGGCTTTTTGACGCCACTACGTTTCGCTTTACTAAAACACATCATGATGACCTCCTTTTATTTTGGTCATCACGATTGTAGTTAGAAAGAAATGGACAGAAACAAGTTAGAGCAGGCTTATAAACGTTAAGGCTGAGTTAATTGTAAGATGCCCTCTGTCTTCTTACAATCAAGGTGAATGAGCTTTAATATTCAGCCATTACTAGCCAACAATAATGTACAATCAATTTAATGCGGCCCTTTGGTCGTTCCATATGCAATGCAGAATAGCTTACAGTGTATGTTGAAGGAAAAGTCGCAAGGAGCATAGTTTGAAAATCGAAAAAGTAAATCTCGTTGGTTTTAGAAATTTTAAAGACGCATCAGTGAGTTTTAATGATAGAACTTTAATGATTGGTAGTAACGACGTTGGTAAAACAAACTTACTCTATGCTTTACGCTTGTTGCTAGATAAGTCTCTATCAGACCGTGATATAGAACCAGAACTCACTGATTTTTATATCGATCGTGATGGTGAACAACCTGATACCTTTACAATAAATATATATTTTTCAGAAGTTACAGAGGATGCTGTTTTATCTATTTTAAAAGGGCATGTGAGTGACGAAGGAAAATGTGTAATTTCGATGGTTGCTGATAGAGCAACACTTGATTACCAAATATTCATAGGCTGTTCAGAAGACGAGTTAGAATTAGTCCAATCCCGATTTTATTTAAAGCGTTTAAATCTAAGATATGTTCGCTCTAGAAGAGACCTCGAAAAATTCATTAATATAGAAAAGAAAATGCTTCTAAAGCAATCTCTAGATAATCTTGAAGCGGCTGACCTTGCTGCCGATAAAGCAGAAATGAATGTAATTTCTGGGCAGTTAAATCAAGTCAACGAAAAAGTAGCTGGGTTAAATTATGTTAAAGACGCAACATCTGTAGTTAATGAAGAGTTAAAAAAGTTATCATATACAAATGGCGATTATAGTGTCCACTTAGATACAGGAGCCATTAAAGTTAATCAGTTCATTGATAATTTGGAGCTTGGAGCTTCAACTTCAGGCTCTAAAATAATGCTAGGAGGCGATGGGAGAAATAATCAGATATTGCTAGCATTATGGAAGGCAAAAAGTCAAAGAGAATTTGACCCTGAACATGAAGTAACATTTTATTGTGTAGAAGAACCTGAAGCTCACCTACACCCGCATCAACAACGTAAACTGGCTGACTACTTAATACATGAATTGCCGGGCCAGACAATTATCACCAGTCATTCTCCACAAATAACTGAGCGTTATAAACCTAACTCCATTATACGGCTCTTCTCAACAGCTGAAGGCTCTAAAGCAGCAAAAGATGGCTGCTCCAACTGTATTTCAGATGCATGGGATGAGTTGGGCTATAGAATGAGCATACTTCCGGCAGAAGCTTTTTTTGCTAGTTGCGTATTTCTGGTAGAAGGCCCTTCTGAAAAATTGTTTTATGAAGAGCTAGCGAGCCAATTGGATTTTGATTTAGATTTTTACAACATAACCATCTTATGTGTTGATGGTATTCAATTTAAAGTTTATTGCCAGATACTCGATGCAATGGAAATCCCTTGGGTACTGAGAACGGACAATGATGTCTCTGGAACGAGGGGGCGAATAGATAAAAGAGCTGTAGGGTTTAATCGTTGTTTTTCGCTAATGGGTTTACCAAATGCTCCTTATTATCCGCCTAATACCATATCACAAGATCTTGTTGATAATGGTGCTTGGCAGAATGCTTCTAACCAAGTAAATCCAAATGGTATGTTCTTATCAAAAATCGATCTTGAGAACGATATTGCACTTGAGTTGGAAGCCGAGCTTTTAGCTTTTGCAGATGAAGAGGACGTTGTAGATGCCATTGAGTATCTGCAAGGTAAAAAAGCAATTAGAATGCGAGAGTTTATTTCACAAAATAGAGGTGTGTTTGCTAAGTTGGTCAATGGTGAACTAGCAAAACCCTTAGCATTCGCAGTAGCTAGGGCAATAGCTTAGTATGGCTGATTTTAAATTTACCCCAGATCAAGAAGCTGCTATAGCTTCAAGTGCGAATATGGTGATTACTGCTTGCCCAGGAAGCGGTAAAACAACTGTTGTCGTAGAGAAAATAAGAAATGAAGTCCAATCGCTTCCTGACTATATGGGCGTGATTGGCATTACGTTTACGGTAAAGGCCAGCAAAGAATTAAAACAACGGTGTAAAAAAGATGCGTGCGATTTAAAGGCTAGCTTTTTCGGGACTATTGATCATTTTTGTTTAAGTGAAATAATTTACCCATTTGGTTCACGGTTGATTGGTCACTCTTCTTCGGCTGTAGAGTGCAAATTATTCGATGAAATCCCTCAAAATTTAAAAGATCAAATACCTACGATTTCTGGATTCTCTGGGGACATCAAAACTGACATTTATCCAACATTTGAACAAGACATTAAGACTTTGTATGAAAATGGGTATGTTTTACTTGAGCTGTTAGGCGTAATGGCTAACCATATTCTAAATAACTCATTAGCCTGCCAAAATTACTTTCGAGCAAAGTATTCTTCACTTTATGTTGATGAATACCAGGATTCATCTGAACCTCAACATATGCTATTTTTAAAGTTAATTGAACTAGGTTTAACAGGTGTTGCAGTTGGGGATACACAGCAATCAATTTATGCATGGCGAGGAAGTAATCCCGAATACATTACAAGTTTAACTGCGCAGCCTGATGTCTTTGAACACCACATAGTCAATATAAACCACAGGTGCCACCCTTCTATTACCAACTATTCAAAAAGATTGTTTAATCCAACTTGTGATTTAATTCCCACTGATGAAATAAGAGTTCATAGATGGAGTTATCAAGGTACTCAGCTTGATGTGTCTGAACAAGTTAGTGACTCTATTCAAGATATTATCAAAAAAGGTATAACGGACTCTTATTCTAAAATAGGTATTCTAGTTAGAAACAATATATCTCTGGAATTTCTAGAGCAAAAGCTAAAAGTCCCTTTTAGAATTTTTGATGAAGATCCATTGGCTGTCAGAAATACTCGCATCACTAACTTGTTTGCAAGCTTATTGCGGTATCGCCTTAATGAAGATTACAGAATTAACGATGTAATCGAAACGGTTGAACGGTACATAAGAGTTCAAGAGCAACAAGTCCTTAATCTTCGGAGATTGATTGTTGATGTAAGAGGTAGAGAATATGAAGATCTGGCAGAGTCGATTATTAAGATTTCTGAAAGTATTTTTGATTGTGTTGTTTCAGATTCAGATAAAGAGCTAATTCATAATATTTGTGTTGATATCAAGCTACTAAAACATTACATGCCTATTAACGAAAATGAAGTACAAGTAATGACTCTTCATAAATCCAAAGGACTAGAATTTGATGTGGTTTATCATTTTGATCTTTATGACTGGGTTCACCCCAAAAGGCTTGTTGTTCAAGGCTCATGGGATGTTCATTACGATAACTGGGAGCAAGAGCTGAATCTACATTTTGTTGGTATTACTAGAGCAAAAAAGCACTGTATATTAGTTACCAGCAGCAATCGTCTAAACTATCAACATCAAGTTAAAAACGGCAACCCCTCTCAGTTTTTTGATTTACCTGGATTAGAGGGGTTATATACACAATGATTACAGTTTTAAGTTCTGTATTTAGCAGGAATACACCATCATCATTGTTGCGAGGCGCTTGTACAAACATAAGGGACCGTTTGGTGAAGTGTTGCACAGAGTGGTAAAACTAACTCGAAATGGGGCAGAAACGGGTCAGCTTTGATACTAGAACCTGACACACTTCTGGGCAGAAGTGATTTGTAAGATTAGTCGCTCAACTACAGGCACATCTAGCTTCGCAAGAGCGCAGAATAAACTATGGATAATGCTTCGCATTAACACACAGCTTATTTCCGCTTGCACCCGTAGTCACTCCTTAATCATAAGTTTTATTATTGTTTTGTTAAAAGCTCAACAAGATAACTATTGCGTTTGTGAGAATGACTAGGGGCTTCGGTTACAAGTCTAAATTCAGCACTTGAGCCGACAATATGTATTTCATGTTCCGCCCTCGTGATTGCGGTATAGAGCCAAGCCCTATCTACGATTCTGCCTTTTTTCAGGGCGATAATGATACGTGGGAACTGGGAGCCTTGCGCTTTGTGAAGGGTTATTGCATAACCCAGTTCCATACAATCCAATACAGTTTGTGTGATTTCAATCTTATCTCCAGTATCAAGGGTCACTTCACCATAACTATCACCACTAGCCGTAGCGCTTGTGAGAACACCAAGAGAGCCATTCTGTATGCCTTTATCGTAATGATTACGGGTAAACAAAATCGTGTCATTTAAACGGATATTTTGAAAAAACTTCTCACCATTAATTTCAAATTCAAGCCTACTACCATTGGGATTTATGGCCTCCTGGGTCAGCATATTGATTTCAGCAACTAGGGCTTTTGTAGGAGCCATAATACGGCTATTTTCGGGAGACTTTTGATACAACTGACAGCAGACTTGAGCAATGTTTTCTTGACTGGTTTCGTGAAAGTGTATTGCATCTGTGCTTAAGTGATCTGGCATCACGCCCTGATTAATGAGCTTTGAGTATTCAGGGATGCCCGTTGAGCCTTCTTGCCTTTTGACAACATCCAGCATGGTGTTAGCAACCGTTTTTGCTTGAACAATATCAGCCAGTACTTTACCGCATCCTATTGGTGGAAGTTGGTCTGGGTCGCCAGTAAATATTAATCGTGTAGAAGGATGAATGTGATTTACAAGGCGATACATGGTCGGCAAATCAATCATGCTCGCTTCATCAATAACTAAGAGGTGATTGGTTTGTTTATCGCTGGGTTCAATAGGCTCTTCACGGAGAAACTTAGCAATGGTTGAAGTGACAAAGCCAATCGACTCATGCAGTCTCATCGCTGCGCGACCACTCAGCGCAACGGCATGGACTTCAAAGCCCTGTTGATGATAAGCCTTAAGTGCGGTTCTTAGTACCGTTGTCTTGCCTGTGCCTGCTCCGCCTGTAATGCAACTTACCGAGCTATCTAAGCACGTTATTACGGCTTCGGTTTGCTTGCTGGTTAAGTCGTAAGGCAGCTCGGCAACCGCAGTACAATATGCAGCATTAGCCTGTTCATCCAACAAATCATTGCATTTGACTAATGCGTTAAGTCTTTTAGCAACGACACTCTCCATCAAGAGTTGTGCGGTTGGGTGATAAGTTCCCTTGTCAGGATTTAAAATGTACTGCGCCTTATTATGGCCCGATTGAAATGCCTGCGTTATCAGTATTTTGTCTTTAAGGAGTTTGTAGAGGTAAGGGCGCACGTTAGTGTGAGTGGTATAGGTATGACCCTTTTCAATTTCTTTTCGAATAGCCATTTCAAGTGCTGCACTAAGTCTTCTTGGATCATCCTTTGCAACATCGGTCTTAAAATCCGTTACCTTGATAATATCTTCAATGTCGCTGAACGAAAGACCAAAACCAATAAGTGCATAGGGATTGCCCTTGATAACATCGATAGAGACTTCACCATGATGCTTAAGGAGCCGTTGCTGCACACTGGCAGGGATTTTGTGCTCACTCATCCAGTTGCAATACGCTAAATTTTTGTATTTGGCATAGCCTTTGTAAAGTGATTCCACAGAATCGTCATTCACAATCGATTTCAGGCGCTTTCTGGATTCAGGTGTGTCATTTCTTAATGTGGCATGAAAGTCTTTACCTAAGAGCTGCCAAAGCGCTCTGGCTTTGCTTTCCCCAATCCCTTTGAATATGCTTTCTCTGGCGATAAAGCGTATTAGTTGCTCACCTGTTTCGGGCAAAGAGCACTCAACATACTCTGGTGATTCATAGGTGTGCTGCTGCATCACATAATCGCCTGTCTCGATGTTTTTTAATTGTCGATGACCTTTGACTGACCAATGCTGACCCAGTTCAGGTTGTATGGGGATGCTCTCAGGGTCGACTTTGATGGTGACGTAATACTTGCCACTATTGGTTTTGTAAGAGCCTTTTGCCAGCGGCACACCGCTGAATATCACCATGTTGGTCGAGCGGAAAGGGACACTAGTTACACGCATCTGGTCTTCATGCAAAGCGGCATTCATCGTGGCATTAACCCCATTTCAGATAAGGTTTCAGACAGTTCACCGAAACGTTCAAGTCGCTTTTCAAGCTCTTTGACCTTAGCTTTTAATTCAATATTCTCAGACTCTAATAAAGACACTCGCTTTGAATCAAGCAGTTTACGATTCGCTGTATTGTCGTAGGCTTTGGGTTTATCCGCATTCTTCTTTGCAGCGTTAGTTAAAGGTGGCAGGACGCCTTTACCACGCAGTTCATCTTCTAAAGCTTTAAGTGCCGTTTTGAGGGCAGGGTTTTGATTTAAAGCAGATTTACCACAGCCAATCCCTTTTGCCACTTCAATGCGATTAAGCTGACCTCTGAACACTATTTGTTTAAAGTCATCGTCCGTCTGTGTGGCTTTCCAAACCTCAAATGCCTCAAGGTTTTGCTGCGCCTTTTGCTGACCACCTGCCATTTTACCCCTCGCTATATTTTGATTGAAGGCTGAGTGCGTTAGACATTGTTGGGTGTTTACGAATTGCTGCGCTCAATGTCTTGCAGAGTTTTTTGAAATACATCCATGACGCTTGGGTTCGTCTTGCCAATGCTGGATAACTTTTGAATGAAAGCCTGAAGTTTGCCTATTTCTGACTGTGCTACCGCAAGTTGCGCCTCCAGTTGTATCACCTTTTGTGCTAAATCCACGTCTTGTTGCAAGTAAGCAATTAATTCCTTGTTTTCAGACGAAACAGGCTTGCCCCTTAATACTTGCTTTTTCTGCTTGTACTCGTGCTTGATATTGGCGTACTTGTCGAGCGTTTGTCTCGTTGTAGCGATACCTAAGCTGGATTCTATTTTTGTGACTAGTAAATCCCATGTCAACTTGCCTTCCCAGCTTCGGATGAGGGCTTGAATGGAGATTTGCTGTTCAGTTTCTAGTGATTTAATTGCCATATTTATTGCCCTAGAGTGAGCCCAAGAAACCCAAGAATTTATCTGTGGCTTCATCTTTGTTATTGTCGTTTTTTGCCTCAATAGCAGCTTGCAGGGCTTGCTCGGCATCAGGTAGCGCTAACTCTGTATCTTCCACTGTTTGGGTCTCTAAATTGGTGATTCTTATGCTGTTTGAACCAGCTAGCAATCGCACCATACGACCTTCTTCTATCGCCTCATCGGACAGCACTTCAATGAGTTTTTTTAGCATACAAGTATTGCGATAATGGGTTCTGTACCACTTGTGCTGCGCTTCACTTGTTTCAAAGTTGATAGCTTCCTTAACCCTCTCCAAGTTGTGCGTTTGCACTTTCAAATCCTTCTGGAGTAAGTCGATTGCCTCACTATCATGGGTCACATGGCAAGAAGATGAGCATAACGCACATTGCGTTTCAAACTCCGACATATAAGTGCAGGGTGAGAGGGCGAGGTTTTGATCGCAAAACCCTGTCTCATGAACAAAAGTCGGTGTTTCATTGTCGATAGCCTTATTAAATTGTTCCATGGTCGCAATACGAAGCTTTATCTTATTTTCGACATCGCTTTCTAGTTCATTAGCGTAAGAGATATCCCCAATGACAGAAGCGTTTTGAGCGTCAGTGGTATGGATATAGGTCAGTGTTTGCTCGGCGCTCTTTCGGCCTGACAACATAGAAATAAGGTGGTGAGGCAGTCCTTTTTTCGACAGAAGATCATTTTGCCAATGACGCAGTTGGTGCGGCTTGAGCAAAAAGCTGGATGAGAACCCGTGTCGCTCAAAGAGCGTGAGCCTATTTCTAGCGCGTTTTATTAGTTCGTCAGAAAAGAAACCACTTAGCGAACTGATAGGCACTAAAAAGAAGGGGTGTATCACTCTGCCACCCAATTGCTTTTGTGTGTAGGCAAATAATGCTTTCTCAAAATCGACATGCTTAGTTTTACTTTTATTGTAACCTTTGAGCTGAGATTGATTCATCTCGATGGTGTGATTCTGAAACTCTGCCACGGTGAGTTCTGCCTTGCCTGCTGTATAGTTATCGTATTGATACTGCTGTGTGAGTGAACATCCTGTAAGTGCAAAAGCGTAAGGGCAGTGACGCTTAAACACCAGGGTGTCGAAGGGTTCAAGCTGTGCAATGGGTTTGATGAACTTTGGCTGATGCGGGTTTCGTACGTCTGTTTTGTCGGTTGCCCTTTTTGTGTCAGGTGTAACTCGCACACATTTGTCACTACCATCAAAAAAGCCCAGTAGCAAACCAAGATGTAATAGGTTGGTTGATTTACTCATGGAAGGCTTAAGCAGGGCAATATTCTCATCGCTGGGCGTAAATTCACCGAGCACCTCTTTGAGAGGGCGGTTCGGCTTTTGATAGAATCGAGCCAGCGCTCTTGCAGGCTCTGTAGCGAGAATGGTGTAGTGCAACGCTCTGTCTAAGCTATCGACCATTTCGGCATTAATGTGGTTTGCGTAATCCTTGTACCCCTTCGAGCCTCGCCAGTGGAGGTAATGCACCGTTTTTTTCTTGCCATTGACAACTTGTGTATGAGCCTTTATGCGTTGCACTGTTAAAAGCACTTGCTCTGCGCCAATTCGATTGGGTGCAGCCATGCCAAGTGCTGCCATTGTGCAACTAAAGCTGTCTCCTTGCTCTTGCGTCGGTAATAAAAGGGGTTGCCAAGCATCAACATCTTCCTTGTCACCATCCTGATAGGCTGGAATAACATCATAGAAGATAGCCCCGAGCGCCAGTAGTGCGTTTTCGGAGGGGAGCTTGTTTTGTTCTGCTTGTAGCGCATCATCGCCACTTTTAGTGCGAACTGATTCAACTGTAGTATTAATGTAGGGCTGACAGCTCTTCGCCAGCATTTTATGTTGATGCAGCCAGTTGATAAAAGATGTTAAGTTAGTGATGTATGTCATCAGGTTGATGGCAGATTGAATCCTTTCAAGGGTGGCGGTCGCGACATTCTCATTTAGGTGACAAAGGAAGATTCTTGCGGCTGTGATTTTGGCTCCTTTATTGCCTATAGATGAGTTTTCTTTCAATATATCAAGTGTATAGGCAAATAATAACTCATGCACCTCAGGTGCTAAACGATCTTCGTCCGTAAAGCTCGTACCTATATTGGGTCGATTTCTATTTAGATTACAAAAGAGAATATTCTGGGTTCTGTTGTCACTGTTGGTAAATGTGACAGCAATATCTTCCCAAGATGCCTGCTCACCTTGAGCGTTGGTAAATCCAATCAGAGGCTGTGCTTTCTTTTTGGCGACATAAGCGCGTTGATTATCAATGTAGCGGTTAATCTGACTCATTTTTTCGCCCCCACTTTCATGGTTTGTCGTTCTTCGCACAGCATCATTGTCACTTTGATATAGAGAATAATGGTTTGCAGTCGTTTAACCGTAGCGGGGTGGCCTGATTGACTATTAATCGCCAGCTTACGCTCTGCCTTATCTAAATATTGCTGATGGTTTGCGGTTTCCAAAGGTCGAAAGTTATCACAGGGATAGCACCCCATTGGAGCGGCTCCCTTTGATTGACAGCTTGAGCAGTTGGCTGGGTTAAGCTTGTGCCCTATCTCTTCATCAAATGGGCTTTTCACTTTAAAGTCAGCGTGTTGCTGTAATTCTTTCGAAGATACGCTATCAAAACGTTGTATGACACTGTTACCCGCATAGGCTTCGTCTATTTTGACTCGCTCAGGCGCTTTTAAATCAAGGTAATCTTGTATTGCCTCTACCGTAACACCTGTAATGGCGGCAATTTGCGCAGGGCTTAACCCCATCCAAGCTGCGAGGGTTAACTGGGTATGACGCCAGCGATTATTTTTAAATGCAAGAGGCTTGTGCGCTATCCGGTCACTCTTGATACTTAATTTTTTTTCGAAGAGGTAAGCAATACGTTTGGCAAGACTTGTCGAAGAGAGGTGGAAAGCCTCTGATGTGTCGCTTACTGATTGAAAGAGACTCTCTTTTGTATCAAATTTTACGGAGAATAAACTTTGGTCTGGAAACAAGGGGAGTCGTTGCATTAGCTCTTTTGTTTCACTCTCAGAGAGGATAACGCCACTCTTGCTCAATGACGCGCAAAGGAAAGTTTCGTACACTTGGTAATACTGAAGCAACAATTCAGACAGATTTGGCTCCAAGCGATGTGAACGTGACTCGGCATCGACTCTAAACGCTCCATTTTTACCTTTGAAGGTTCGTAGGTGCAACTGCTCTACATCAGAAAAATGATGCTGAGTTAAAGGCTGCCAATCACGGTTACTTTCTTTGTGTGAGTTAAATGTTTGACCCACCCGCAAAAGGTCACACCATTTAATTTTAACCAGTTGCGTAGGCCTTCTTACGATGGCCACCATCAACTGACAAGCCAGAACGGTTCTAAGGCGAGTGAAAGGTTGTGCTGTTGCAATCTCACTGCTGAGTGCATGGAGGGTTTCAATTCTTAGTGCTTCAAGAAGGTTATCACGCTCGATTTCACTGTAAGCCCCCGTTGTTTCATCAAGGATACTTTGTGGGCCAGTATTTCTGCCTAAATTCTCATCCTTAACGATGTCATAGAGCGCAGTAAGAAGACTGCTGCGGTACTCATGACTTCGTTTGTTAAATGCGTATAGGGCATCTTTTACATTCTTTTTATAGTCCGTGAGCGTTAACCACCACGCCTCAAAAGTCGTTGGCTCTAAGTAACCGCAAATGGTTTTTAAGATGCTGACATGGCCAATTATGGTTGAATAAGCATAATGTTTAGCAACGTGCGCGATAGTCAGTCGTAGGTCGAGAAAGGTTTCGCTATCTAGCTCATTCATCCAGTTAAGGTAAAGGGTTTTCTTGTAGCCAAGCAACCATTCATCAGAAAAGAGATCGAACTCGTAACCTGTTTCTTTTGATTGAAAGGTTCGTTTTCCTTGATAGCTATTTTTTAAGCTTTTAAGTTCAATGCTGTTCATTTGCTATCTCTCAGGTTGGGTACGGATTGGCTCTGGTTCTTGGATGAAATTTCACCTACCGTCACGGCTAATTGGAACTCGTTGTAAACTGATGCCATTTTTGAGTCTTCTACCCAGCCCATTGCATATTTGCGAAGGTCTTCGATTTTATCTGGTGAGAACCCTTTGGCTTTGGCTTTGTTTTCAAAGATTTCATTCCATTTATGGCGAAGTAAATGTGGGTGCAGAGCTATGCCAATAGAGTCGCCAAACGTTTTAACTACCTTGTGGATTGCGTTGTAAGACATTGGCTGTCCGATGGTTTTTCCTTTTTCTGAGATGAATACAAAATCATGTTCATGAGCGTTTGGTGTACTTTTACGCACGGTTTCAATATAGAGCTTAATAAGCTTCATTAAATCACGAGAGATTGGGACAGAAAGTGCTTTTGTTTTATTCGCAGCGGGAAGGCGTCTTGTGTCCGTTGGGTCGTTGGGCGTTCGGGTGAGTAGGAATCTAGGATTGCCCCAATCATCTATTAAATCACTTACCTTTAATTTCAATACCGCACCCACGCGTACCCCTGAATCAATCAATATTTGGGCGATTATTTGATTTCGAAGTTTACTCGATTTGAATGGATTATCAGGAGAGCATTCTTGAATAACATCCAACAAATTAAAGAATTTATCGGATGGGATAGCAGATTCAAAAGCATCTTTAGTAATAGTATTGTCCTTTCGGGAGCTAGATATTACGGTGCTTATGTAGAGTTTAAATTTATTAAATTGGTCATCGGTGCTGATTTGCTGCTTAGTTTCAGCTTTATCGTAGTGATGGCACACGTATAAAAACTCAATGTAGGCTTTCAGGCGATTGAGGCGTTGATTAAAAGTATGCGCTGACACTTCTGATTGACTGTTGGATGTCGCATGGATTGCATCCCTGATTCTTTTATCGGTAAGGCTAACTACTGTGCTGTCTTCGCTATCAGATTCTGTGCCCACATAAAATTTACAAGTACGAATATAACTGTCAATTTCTTCAATAGATAGAAAAGTGCCACTCGCAACACGCTCAACGAGATCAATACCTTTATCAATGAAGAAGCAATATAGAAACTTCAATTCGTAGGCATATTTTTTTATGGTATAGAATGACGGTGACTGTTTTGACTTTGACTTTGAAAGTGGAGAATTATGATTGCCATTAAGATAAGCATTCAAGTACAAGCAGCAAGGTAAGCCATCCCTAATAACAGCGGGAAATGAATAACCATTTATATCCTTGTATATTTTTACTTGAACATTAACACTCAAAGCATTCATTGCAAAGTCAACCATTAATTATACATAAATACACCTTAATTGGCCTTTTTGCTTTTGTAAAGGTAAAAAAATAGATTCCCTTGGGAATCTATTACTTCGCATGAGTATAATCCTTTACTTTTTCTTTGGTGGAGAGTATTCGCAAAGGTCTTCTATCATACAGCTACCACAGCGAGGCTTGCGGGCGATGCAGGTATAGCGTCCATGTAAAATAAACCAGTGATGTACATCGACTTTAAATTCGGCAGGGGTGACTTTCAGCATTTTTTCTTCTACTTGGTCGACATTTTTACCCATGGCAAATTTAGTGCGATTTGCCATACGAAAAATATGGGTATCAACAGCGATGGTCGGCCAGCCAAATGCAGTGTTGAGTACCACGTTGGCAGTTTTACGGCCAACGCCAGGGAGTGCTTCTAATGCCTCTCGATTTTCAGGTACTTCGCCGCCATGTTGATCAATTAGCATTTTACAGGCTTTAATAACATTTATCGCTTTGTTGTTATAAAGCCCAATGGTTTTAATGTAAGTTTTTAAGCCATCAACGCCAAGATCGTAAATTCCTTGAGCTGTGTTGGCGACAGGGAATAATTTGTCAGTGGCTTTATTGACGCTGACATCGGTTGCTTGCGCCGACAGGGTGACGGCAACCAGCAGTTCAAACGGCGATGAAAAGTTTAATTCAGTTTCAGGTTTAGGGTTATTGTCCCGAAGACGGGTTAACATTTCATAACGTTTTTGTTTGTTCATCTATTAGCTAACCTTGGTAATTCTGGCGCGCGCTATGGCTTCGCTTTGTTGTTTTGGTTGTCGGCTTTCGAGTTTTGCATCAATAACATTTTTAAGGGCAATTAACAGTCCCATGGCGATAAACGCCCCCGGCGGTAACATTGCAATTAAAAAATGGCTATCGAGTTGAAATACTTGAATCGTCAGTGCGCTTGCCCAGTCACCTAACAGCAGCTCAGCACCATCAAATAAAGTGCCTTGACCAAGAACTTCACGTACTCCGCCAAGCACCACTAAAATGGCGGTAAACCCAAGTCCCATCATGAGCCCATCAAAAGCAGCGCTGCTAACATTGTTGCGTGATGCAAAGGCTTCTGCTCGGCCAATGATCACACAGTTGGTGACAATCAAGGGCAAGAAAATGCCTAAAGAAAGGTATAAGCCATAGGCATAAGCATTTATTAACAGCTGAACACAGGTTACTAGTGCGGCAATGATCATCACAAACACTGGAATACGGATTTCTTTTGGAACAAAGTTGCGCACCAATGATACCAGTACATTAGAACCAACCAGCACTAGTAGTGTGGCAACACCTAAGCCTAAAGCATTAGTTACCGTAGCTGTTACAGCTAATAACGGACATAAGCCTAATAACTGAACCAATCCGGGATTGTTTTTCCATAATCCTTGCCAAGCTATTTCGCGGTAATTAGTCATGATCTCGTCCACATTGGTTTACGGTGCTATAAAGCATTTGCCTGTTGTTTTTAACATAGGTTAGGGCATTATTAATCGCTTTGACATAAGCTCTTGGGGTAATGGTAGCCCCTGTAAATTGGTCGATGTTACCACCATCTTTTTTAACGCCTAATGGTTTATCGTTTGAATTAAAAACTAACCCAGCAAAGGCTAAAACCCAGTCAGACTTTCTTAAATCAATTTTGTCACCTAAGCCAGGTGTTTCCTGATGTGCTAATGTTCTTACGCCTAGTAGGGTGTTGTCGTTATCGACACCGATAATAAGCTTGATATCACCGTTATAACCGTCAGGGGCAATGGCTTCAATGGCCATTGCAACAGGTAAATCGCCCTGTTTAGCAATATAGGCTGATAACGATTGATCGCTGCCCAAATATGCTTCATCAATCACGGCAATACAATCGTCAGTTAATGCATTGTCATGCATTGCTTGAGGTATGATTTGTTGCAGCACGCGTGTAAGTTGCTTGCGTTGCTGGTCAATAATCCTGTCTGCAGTTAAATAGTTCACGCTTGCTACTAAACCAGTGCAACACAAAGCAAATATCGCAAGTATCAGGCCATTTCGTGTAATAATATTAGACATAATAAATCCTGTTTAATTTCCTGCTCTATGGCCGTATGAGCGCGGACGAATGTAGTAATCAATAAATGGGGCACACATATTGGCAAGTAAAACTGCAAAGGCGACCGCATCAGGGTAACCACCATAGGTTCTAATCACAAAAATAAGCACGCCTATGATAGCGCCAAATAACAATCTGCCCCGGGGACTGGTTGCAGCGGTAACAGGATCGGTCGCAATAAAGAAAGCACATAACATGGTGCCACCAGAAAACAGATGCAGTAATGGGCTAGCATGAGTACTTGGATTCAATAAAAATCCCACACCTGCACAGATAAATATCGCTAATAATATGCCAGTACTGATCTGCCAGCGGATCACCTTGAGCTTTAACATCACAAGGCCACCAAGTAAATACGCAATATTGACCCAAAGCCAGCCAACACCTGCTATGCCGTCAAAAACATTCTTCTGTAAACTTTCGGCACTAGTTAACCCCATAGATAAATCAGTTTTGAATGTGTCTAACGGTGTCGCCATAGTATGACCGTCGATGCCAAGGCGATATAAATGAATATCCACATTGGATAATTCAAATATTGAATTTAATGCTGCAATAATGCCCACATGATTGCTAGCAAGTTCTGCAGGTGCAACCCATGAGGTCATTTGCACTGGAAACGAAACCAGTAACAGAACATATGCAGCCATGGCAGGATTAAAGATATTATTACCTAGCCCGCCATATAAATGCTTTACGATCACGATAGCAAAAAGACAGCCTATAACCGTCATCCACCAAGGTGTTAAGGGCGGTATGGCAACGGCAATCAATAAAGCTGTAACTAAGGCACTATTATCTGCTAAGGCTGTTTTAATTGATTTATTACGTAACTTCATTATGCAAGCTTCAGCGCTTAAGGCTGTTACTACGGCAATAATGATTTGTACCAAAGTCCCCATACCAAAGAAGTAGGTTTGGGCTAAAATACCCGGAATTAAACAGTAGGCAACACGCAGCATGACTTTATTGGTCTGCAGTGTGGTACTGACATGTGGAGATGAAGCTATTTTAAATGCCATGTTTATTCCTTTTCACTCAGCTTACGCTGATTTTCAAGCTTCTTCGCTTTTGCTTTAGCAACTGCAGCTGCAATTCGTGCTTTTTTGTCGTCAGTAGCTTCTGTTGGAGCAGGCTCTTCTTTAAGCTTTGCTGGCGCTGATACAGTTTCATTTTCAGCGTCATGTTTAGGCGCAAGTTTTTTCGCTTTGGCCTTAGCAACAGCGGCTGCAATTTTCGCTTTTTTGTCGTCAACGGGTTCTGACTGTACTTTTGTCACTTCGCTAACAACTTGCTCGTTAGCAGCTTGTTCGTTAGTAGCTTGAACAGAGGCAGAGACATCATCAGTTGCATTTGTTGCAGCGAGCTTTTTCGCTTTAGCTCGTGCAACGGCAGCCGCAATTTTCGCTTTTTTGTCGTCAATTGGTTTTGACGTTACTTCTGTTACTTCGCTAACAACTTGCTCGTTAGCTACTTGAACAGAGGCAGATATATCATCAGTTGCACTTGTTGCAGCTGTTGCAGCGAGCTTTTTGGCTTTAGCTCGTGCAACGGCAGCCGCAATTTTCGCTTTTCTGTCGTCAATTGGTTCTGAGGTTACTTCTGTTACTTCGCTAACAACTTGCTCGCTAACAACTTGCTCGTTAGCTACTTGAACAGAGGCAGAGATATCATCAGTTGCACTTGTTGCAGCTGTTGCTGCGAGCTTTTTGGCTTTAGCTCGTGCAACGGTAGCCGCAATTTTCGCTTTTCTGTCGTCAACTGCTTCTGACGTTACTTCTGTTACTTCGCTAACAACTTGCTCGTTAGCGGCTTGAACAGAGGCTGAGACATCATCAGTTGCACTTGTTGCAGCGAGCTTTTTGGCTTTTGCACGTGCAACTGCTGCGGCGATTTGTGATTTTTTGTCTGTAGCTGTGTTGCTAGGTTCACTGCTAGTAGTAACAGTGCTAGTAGTTACAGGCGTGTCATTAGCATCAGCTGGAACTGCACTGGCGAGTTTCTTGGCTTTTGCTCGGGCAATAGCGGCTTTAACTGCTGCACTTTTATCTGTAGTGGCACTATTGTTATTGGTTTCTGCAGCGGGTGTTGCCGTCGCTTGCTTTTTGGCTGCAATACGCGCCATTGCTTCTGCAACAGCATCTTTTTTACTGCTATCCATAGCAGCTTTACGTTTTTCTGCTGCGAGTCTTGATTTTTCTTCGCGGGCACGCTTTTCATCTTCAAGGCGTTGCAAGCGGGCTTCAAAACGTATTTTAGCCTGTTCAGCTTGGAATTTTTCTTCCGCTTCATTTTTAAGCGCTGATTTGGCAATGCGATAATACTCAACAAGTGGAATATCACTGGGGCAAACATAACTGCAACAGCCGCATTCAATGCAATCTTTTAAATTAAAGCTAGCGGCCTTATCGTACTCCTGGGCTTTTGCATGCCAGAATAATTGTTGCGGTAACAACAGAGCTGGGCAGACAACAGCACATTCTCCGCAGCGGATACAGGCTTTTTCATCGACATCAGGGGCGATTTCATCACTGCTTGGTACCAATATGCAGTTTGTTCCTTTTAATACTGGAACATCAGTATTGGGCAGTGCATAACCCATCATAGGACCACCGATGATGACTTTAGCACTTATGTTATTAGTGTCTTTGACTGGCGTTTGTGTTTGCTTGAGTGCATGGGTGATCGGTGTACCGATAGGTAACCAATAGTTGCCTGGTTGTGATACTTGATTACCCGTGATGGTCACTAATCTCTCAATCAGAGGTTTACCATTTAACACAGCATCTTGAATCGCAAAGGCGGTGCCGACATTGTGCACCACAATACCTTGCTGGGCCGGAATGCTACCTGTGTGTATTTCTTTACCGGTCACAATTTGAATCAACTGCTTTTCGCCACCGGAGGGGTACTTAGTTGGAATGATGGTGATACGAGTCATTTTTGCTAAGGATTCAAAGCCTGCTAACGCCGTCTTCATCGTTGCAGCAGCTTGTGATTTGTTATCTTCGATAGCGATAATTATCCGTTGAGGTTTCAACAAATAATCGATGACTTCGATGCCTTTGATGATGTCAGTTGCGTATTCACGCATTAACACATCATCAGAGGTGATATAAGGTTCACACTCAACACCGTTAATGATCACAAGATCAATTTCACTGGCTGGATTAAGTTTTATATGACTTGGAAACGTTGCGCCGCCCATACCCGCGATGCCAGCTTGCTTAATTTTCTCAATAACTTGTTGGTTACTCAGTTCTGTCAATGTCGCAGGCAAAAATACCGCAGCAGTATCTTGACCATCAGCGGCAATGGTGCAAGTTAAACAAGGTAAACCAGAGGCATGATTACTTGCATGCTGTTCAATACTGATAATTTGACCAGATGTAGGCGCATGTACAGGAAGGTACATAAAGCCTTCACCATCAGTGAGCATTTGCCCTTTGAGTACCTGCTCGCCGACTTTTACTGTTAAACGAGCGCAATCACCGACTTGAGGCAGCGGTACTCTATATTGAGCTGCTAAGGGTAATTGGCGTACAGCTTGAGTATTAGACAGAGTCTTAAGTTGTGGAGGGTGTATTCCACCTGGAGAATGCCATAAAGTCCCTTTATCAATTTGTTCTAATAAAGTTAGCACTGAGATTCCTCGTTTACATCGTTTACTTTAGCTGCTTTTGAGCTTTTAACATGATCAATATCAATAAGCATGACTGGGATAGAAGATAATTTCCAATCCCAGTTCTTTAGGTTTTGTTCAACTGGGATCATATCAATACAGTCAACTGGACAAGGCTCTACACACAAATCACAGCCGGTACAATCTTTAGTAATAACCGTGTGCATCAGTTTACCCGCGCCTAAAATGGCATCTACTGGGCAGGCTTGAATACATTTAGTACAACCAATACATTCATCTTCTCTGATGTAGGCGACTTTTTTAACCGTTTCCTGAGCTACTTCGTTTAATGGCTCTGGATCAACTCCCATTAATGACGCAAGTTTCTCCATAGTCGCAGTGCCACCAGGCGGGCACTTATTGATGTTATCACCATTGGCAATAGCTTCAGCATATGGTCGGCAGCCTGGATAGCCACATTGACCGCATTGGGTTTGCGGCAACAGGGCTTCTACTTGATCGACAATAGGGTTTCCTTCGACTTTAAATTTAATTGAAGCGTAACCAAGAATTAAGCCAAATATTAAGGCTAAGATGGTTAGCACAATGACAGCGATTGCAATACTAGACATGATTATTTAACTAGCCCCGCAAATCCCATAAAGGCAAGCGACATTATGCCTGCGGTAATCATGGCAATAGCACCACCTTTAAAAGGTAAAGGCACGTCAGCCGCCGCCAAACGTTCGCGCATGGCTGAAAACAATACTAGTACTAAAGAAAATCCAACCGCTGCACCAAAACCATATACTGCAGATTGAATAAAGTTATGATCTTCATTGACGTTAAGTAGGGCGACACCGAGTACTGCGCAGTTGGTAGTGATGAGCGGGAGATAAATCCCTAATGCTCTATGTAAAGAGGCACTGGTTTTTTGTACTAACATTTCAGTAAATTGCACCACAACAGCAATGACCAAAATAAAGCTCATTGTTTTTAGATAGGTGATACCAAAAGGCTCAAGTAAAAATTCGTTGGTTAAGTAGCTAAGTATAGATGCTAATGTGAGTACAAAAGTTGTTGCCATGGACATACCGATGGCAGAAGCTAACTTGCTAGATACCCCCATAAAAGGGCATAGTCCAAGGAATTTTACTAATACAAAATTATTAACTAGCACTGTGCCAATTAACAGTAAGAGATAGTCTGTCATTACTACACTTTTCTATATGAGAGTTCTTTAAGAGATTAGCAGTATTATCTAAGGTTTAGGCTGGTTTAACAACGGATAAAAAAAAGGGTTATGTAAATAATAACCCTTTTTTTGAATAAAGGTCTTACATTGGTTATTTATTTATCTGTTTTCGCGATAATTTCTGGTCTGGCAATGTAATAACCTTGTAAGCCATCAACGAGTAATTTTTCAAGTGTTAGTTTCTCTTCTTGCTTTTCTACGCCTGTAGCGACCACTTTTATGCCAATTCTTTTGGAGATATCAACAATCATTCTTATGAAGAATTTATTGTTGTTGTTTTGATCAATCTTATCGCTATAACTGCTGTCAAGCTTGATAAAATCGGGTTTTACTTCCCTAAAGAATTTGAAAGATGAAAAACCTAATCCAAATTGTTGAATGGCAACCTTAACGCCAACTTTGTGCATCTCATTAACGAAGCGTTGGCTTGCATTTAAGTTCTTCTGCATACCTGATTCATTGACTTCAAAGATTAATCTTGCAGCAACACTGCGGTGGCTAGATAAAATATCTGTTAACCAAGACACAAAGACTTCATGGGTAGCAGATGAGGCACTAATATTGACGCCAAAATTACCCTTAAGGCTTGGATTGGTGCTGAGTAATTGTATGCAATGAACGATGAGCATTTTATCCAAATCGATATTTAATCGATGACGTTCAGCCATTGCGACCACACTGGCTGTGGGTAAATTGGAGCCTTCATTATTAAAGAAACGGGCAAATAACTCACGATAAACATCGACTTGATTATTACAAGGTAAGATTGGTTGTTGAAAAAACTTAACCCCTTTGCGGTTAATGAGGTCATTGATGGTTACTTTCCAGTGGTTATCGCCTAATTGTTCGTTACCATTGAATTTTTCAAGAATATGGTATCTGTTAAGGCCAGATGTTTGCGCGATGCTGACTGCGGTATCCGCGAACACCAATAGCGCGTGAGGGTCAAACTGGTTTTCAAAAGGGACTAAACCGGCATTGGCAATATTATCGGGTTCAATGGTTTGGGCATATTCATCAAAGCTTCTTTTTAGGTTATCTAAAAATCGCTCAGACTCTTTTGTCGTAATACCATGAATAAATAATGCAAAATCACTGCTTGATACCCGGTAAAATTCATTGACTCCCATCTTAGAGCCAGCTGTTCTGATGCAAGTCGCAATTTTATTTAAATAATCATCGCCAGCTTCACGTCCTTGCAACTGGTTTATACTGGCAAGTTCAGCAGCTTTAACAATACAAAGCACGCCAAATTGCTGCTTATCTGATTTCGAAATAGATTTTATTTGATCGTCAAAGCGTCTTCGGGTTGAAAAGCCGGTGACAGCATCCTGATAAGCGGCTTTGGTAAGGGTATCATTTTTGTTATGAAAACTGTCGATGCTGGCTTTTAATTCGCCTCGGCTCTTTTCAAGAGCAATACCTATCGGTTTAAGCGAGCCTTTTAATCTTGAGGTTTCTACAGCTTGAAATGACAGACTAGAAATATTACTGATGTAATCAGATGCATACTTTATCCCTCTGCGGTGCACATGCATTAACAGCGCAAAACTCAGCATAATAACTAAATACGCTAAAATGGTCAGACTCGCTGCTTTTTCAAGGTTAACAAAGCTTGTGGTGATAACTGAACTCGTGTTTAACCGGACTTGCAGGCGAGCGTCAGCAAACGTATTAATATGACCTAATTCGATAGAAAAAATTTTATCTTCAAAGTCGGCGTCAGTTTTAGCTAACGTTCCATAGGTAAAGTTATTATCACTGTCAGTACTGTGGATGTATTGGAAAAATTGGAAGCTAAAATTTTCGCTTAATTGCTGAAAGAGTGCCTGTCCATCACTATTCCATTCTGTAATTGAATTGATTTGGTGCTTGTAATTTTCAATTGCAATATGGCCTTGGCGTTGCATTTCTTTATTTTCAAGGTCATAAATACGAAATAATAACAGACCAAAAATAACAAAAAGTACTAACTGGAAAGATTTTGATAAGCCCATGAATGATCCGTTTCCTGTCTTAAATGCTTGAGTTTAATGAGAATAATGTACTCAAGGTATTATAAACTTAAAAAAGAAATATAACTGTATTAAATTGTAATAGAAAAAGACATAAAAGGAGAGGGTTTTAAACTAAAAACGTGAGATATAACATGATGATATGCTAGAGGTAAATCTTGGCTCCCCGGACTGGACT
>NZ_JBFRKG010000015.1:0-66972 GCF_041469325.1 Shewanella sp. 10N.286.51.B8 | reverse complement strand
AGAATCTGTTACACCCTCTGATTATTTAAGGGGGATTTACTTAACCAAGATGTGTGATAAACGCCTTCATTTTCACATAAAGGCGCTTTCAACTCATGCTGCGAGACATTAAGACTAACGTTACGCTTGATCATAACCATTAGGATTAGCTGATTGCCAGCGCCAGGTATCAACCATCATTTGATCTAAACTGCGCTTTGCTTGCCAATTCAATTGTTGATTAGCTTTTTGCGCATTGGCCCAAAATGCAGCTAAATCCCCTGCTCGTCTTGGACTAACTTCATAAGGGATAGGTTTTGCAACCGCCTTTTCAAACGCTGAAACAATATCAAATACCGATATGCCATTACCTGTACCTAAGTTAAACGACTCAACTCCCGTAAAGCTAGCATTGTTGTCTAACCAGTTCATTGCTGCAACATGCCCCTCTGCCAAATCCATTACATGTAGATAGTCACGTTCACAGGTACCATCTTTAGTTGGATAATCAGCACCAAAAATACTTAGCTTTTCACGTTTCCCCACCATAACTTGAGCAACATAAGGCAGAAGATTGTTAGGAATACCTTTTGGTGACTCACCAATTTGGCCGCTTTCATGGGCACCAATAGGATTAAAGTAACGTAATGATACCCCTCTAAAATTACTGTTTGATACAGCAAAATCTGCCATCACCCGTTCGACCATTACTTTAGTTGCCCCATAAGGGCTTGAAGGTGTACCTAACTTCATGGTCTCAACATAAGGCACATCATTTTCTTCGCCATAAACGGTCGCTGATGAACTAAATATAAAGTTATAAACATTATGTTCGGCCATAACTTCTAACAAACAAACTGAACCATGAACATTGTTTTGATAATACTCAAGTGGAATTTGCGCTGATTCACCGACCGCTTTAAGGGCCGCGAAATGAATAACCGTTTGAATGTCGTATTGATTAAACACCGCGGTTAAGGCCTGTTTATCCCGAATGTCACCTTCAACAAAACTAACAGATTTCCCAGTTAATGCTTCTACCCGCTTAATTGACTCTATATTTGAATTAAACAAATTATCAAAAACAACGACATTACAATTGTTTTCTAGCAGTGATAACACTGTATGTGAGCCAATATAACCTGCACCACCGGTAACTAATACGTTCATTACTGTTCCTTCTGTATAAAACTTATCAATCGCCTATTAATAACTCATTTATAATCTATGAACTCAGAGTAATTAATTAGCGTGTGTAAACGTTCAAAATGACAATTTATAATCCGCAATTTTGAACCTTACACATCAAAATTACTATTATTAATTAGCCTCATGAGATTAAATCAGCACAATTGGTTAATAAATCCTGTTTTATAACTTAATCTTTTACCACTCTAGCCTCACATTCAAACTCTGTGTATACATTTACCACTAAAATTCTACTTAAGTGACAATTACTATTAATACACTGATTTAACAACAAAAAAATCTATCACCCTATGAATGCACACTCTTATAGTTATCATTGAAATAGTAGAACTGAAACATTTGACACATTAGATTACACATTGTTACCACTTGCCATTAACAGTTTTAATAGCATCTCCATATAATGTTGATAACTCATTTGCTCACAAGCACTAAAAGCTTGTGTTATATCTTCAAAAAGGATGTCCCGTGGCGACCACAATGCAAAAAGTTTTTCCTTTCTTAATTATAGGTTCTGGCATTGCCATAACTGCGGCCTTAGTTGCCATGAAGCAACCACCCGAAGAAAAGCCAGCCGTAGACACTACCCCGCTTGTATCAGTGCAGAGTATCGAATATAAGCCAATGACATTTACGGTTAGCTCTTATGGGGTTGTTAACCCTAAGTATCAAACTGAATTAGTGGCACAAGTGAATGGTGAAATCACCTACCTTGCAGAAGCCTTTGTAAAAGGAGGCTTCGTCAAAAAAGGCCAGATACTCGCCAAAATAGATCCAAGTGATTACGAATCAGCATTACTTGATGCACAAGCTGAACTGGCATCAGCTAAATCAAACCTAGTGCTAGAAAAAGCCACTGCAGCAGTAGCCGAACGTGAATGGGCTGAGATTACCGATAGTAAACCTAGCGATTTAAGTTTACGTAAACCTCAATTAGCCAAAGAAATCGCTAAGTTGAAAAGTGCTGAAGCCGGCTTACATCGTGCCCAACGTAATTTAGAACGTTCAGTGATTAAAGCACCTTATGATTCGTTAATCGCCAGTCGTAATATTGGCTTAGGCACTTATGTTGGCAATGGCGCATCAATTGGCACCTTGTATAACACAGAAATTGCTGAAGTACGTTTGCCACTTGCAGATAAAGAAATGCAATATCTAGACAGAAAAGGCGCTAATGCTGAAGTAAGTTTGGTGGGTAACTTCGCCGGTGAAAAACAGCAATGGCAAGGCACGATTGTCCGCAGCGAAGGTGTGATTGATAGTAAGAGTCGTATGACTTATTTAGTCGCTGAAATAAATGACCCTTATGCACTTAAAGGTAACCATAAAGAATTACGCTTTGGCACCTATGTCACAGCACATATTGGTGGCACACAAGCTGGCAGCGTTGCAATTATTCCCCGCCACCTGATTGTAAACGGTTTAGTTGCGGTCATGGATGCAGAAATGAAACTGCGTTATTTACCCGTTAATATTATTCGCCAAGACGGCAGTAACGTGATTATTTCAAGTGGTTTAGAAGATGGGATGAATATTATTACCTCGGCACTTGATTACCCTATTGAAGGCATGTCAGTAAAGTTACCTGAAGATAAGATTCTCCAGCAAGATGCTATTGAAGGTGACGACATTATTAAATCAGCAATCGCCATCAAAGATAAGGAATAATCATGGAAGACACCCATAAAGGTTTGATTGCTTGGTTTGCCCGCAACAGTGTGGCGGCAAACTTATTAATGATCATCATATTACTTGGTGGCTTACTGACAGCAAACACCATACGTAAGCAATTCTTCCCTGCAGTTGAAATTAACTGGATTGAGTTCAGCGCCGTTTATCCGGGCGCTGCGCCCCAAGAAGTTGAAGAAGGCATTACGGTCAAAATAGAGCAAGCTTTAGAGACTGTTCAGGGCTTGCAGCGGGTTATTACCTATTCTAATCGTAACCAAGCCTCTGGTTATTTCAGAATTGAAGACTCATACGATCCGCAAATTGTATTGGATGAAGTTAAATCAGAAATTGACTCAGTATCAACATTCCCAGCAGGCATGGAGTTTCCGAAAGTTGAGCGCATAAAAATACGCCAAGAAGTGATGTATTTAAGTTTATATGGCGACTTATCTCAACGACAACTCAAAGACTTAGGCGAAAAAATTCATCAAGAAATCATGCAACTGCCTAATGTAAATATTTCAGAATTCTATGGCGGACTTAATTACGAAATCAGTGTCGAAGTCAGTAAAGACAGACTCAGAGAATTTGGTCTTAGTTTTAACGATGTTGCAGAAGCTGTACGTGGTTATTCCCGTAATATGTCAGCGGGACAAATTAAAGCTGAAAATGGCTACATTAACTTACGAGTAGAAAACCAAGCGTATGTCGGATATGAGTTTGAAGATTTACCCTTATTAACCTTGGATGACGGTACTAACTTATTACTGGGAGACGTTGCGACGGTCAACGATGGCTTTGAAGAAGGCATTCAATATTCTAAATTCAATGGCCAAAATGCTGTCACCTTTTTTGTTGGCGCCGCTAAAAACCAAAGTATCACCGATGTTGCCGATACTTTAAAAAAATACGTTACTGACAAACAGGCTATTTTACCAGACGGTGTGACCTTAGAGCCTTGGGTTGATATGACCTACTACCTTGAAGGTCGTTTAGATTTAATGCTCGATAGCATGAAAACAGGCGCATTATTAGTCTTTATCATGCTGGCGTTATTTCTGCGAGTGCGGTTAGCGTTTTGGGTAATGATGGGCTTACCCGTGTGTTTCTTAGGTACGCTATTATTTATGCCAATGGGCTTTATTGATGTCACCATCAATGTCATCAGTTTATTCGCCTTCATACTGGTATTGGGTATTGTGGTCGATGATGCCATTGTGATGGGAGAAAGCGCCCATACTGAATGTGAAGAAAACGGTCAAAATATCGATAGTGTTATTCGCGGGGTTAAACGGGTCGCCATGCCGGCAACCTTTGGGGTATTAACCACCATTGCAGCGTTTTTACCGATCACCTTAGATGACGGCCCTTCATCAGCCTTTGGTCAAGCCATTGGGTTTGTGGTTATTTTGTGCTTAATCTTTTCATTAGTGGAATCAAAGTTAATTTTACCGTCACATTTAGCGCATATGAAAAAACCTAAAGTTGTGCAACCGGGTTCTAAAAATCCGTTAGATTGGTTAAGAAATATCGTTAACTTTATTCAAGGTAAAATTGAAACAAACCTAGCGAATTTTATTGCTAATGTTTACCGCCCTAGTCTAACTGCTGCAGTAAAATACCGTTATTCAGTTATTGCGACCTTTGTGATGTTAATTGTTATTTGCGCAGCCCTTTATATAAGCGGCTTAGTACGCTTTATTGGGCAACCTAAAATCCCCCATGATTTTCCTCGTATCACCTTGGAAATGAATGTCGATGCCGCAGAAACCGCAACCCTTAATGCCGCCCATGCCATTGAATCTGCCCTGCGTACTGTTGAGAAAGAGCTTGAATCTCAATATGGTCAAGGCATGATTGCAGAGTTACAAGTTGAGCTTCAAGGTCGTACAAAAGCAGAAGTGAGGACAAAACTGGTCGACCCGGAATTAAGACCCATTAATACCTTTGAAGTGGCTGAATTATGGCGCCAAGCGATGCCAAATATCCCAGGAGTTAAATCTTTCACCATCCAAGATAGTTTATTTGGTGGTGGCCGAGATGATGGTGATATTAGTTTCCGACTAGAGGGTAACGATGAAGCGCAATTAATTGCTGCATCGAAGGAGTTAAAAGAAAAGTTAGGTACTTTAAAAGGGGTGAGTGACATTAATGACAGTCGTCAATCCTCTGCCAAAGAAGTGCAATTTGACTTAAAACCTTTAGCCCACAGTTTAGGCCTAACCCTGGCTAATATTGCTTCACAAGTCGGTAATAGCTTTTACGGACTTGAAGCACAGCGGATTATCCGTAACGGCGAAGAAATCAAGGTGATGCTACGCTACCCAGAAGAGCAACGTAACTCTATCGCCCTCGTTCAGGAGGTGTTGATTAAAACGCCTCAAGGTGCTGAATTACCCCTGTCTGAAGTCGCTAATATAAACGTAGTTCAAGGCGTGAGTAGTATTCGCCGTGAAAATGGTAACCGAACCATTAATGTATGGGCCTCGGTTGATGCTGAACAAGCTGAGCCATTTAAACTCGCCAAAGATATTCGTGATAATTTCATTCCGCAATTATTGGCAAAATACCCTCGAGTGAAAAGTGAGGTTTCTGGCAGTATTCAGGAGCAACTTGATAGTGCCGATACCCAAATGCGTGATTTTATTATCTCTATGTTGGTGATATACAGCTTATTAGCGATACCGCTTAAGTCATACGTGCAACCCTTTATGATCATGTCGGTGATCCCATTTGGCGTGATTGGCTCAATGCTTGGCCATATCATTTTAGGTATTGATTTAAGTAACCTTTCTGTATTCGGGATTATTGCCGCTGCAGGTGTGGTGGTCAATGACTCACTAGTGATGGTGGATTATGTGAATAATTCCCGAAAACAAGGGGTTAAACTCAATGATGCGGTAATTAACGCTGGTTGCAGACGTTTTAGAGCGATTATGTTGACCTCTTTAACGACCTTTATTGGTCTAGTGCCAATCATGACTGAAACCAGTATGCAGGCACAAATGGTGATACCAATGGCCGTATCACTGGCGTTTGGGGTGTTGTTCGCAACAGTGGTAACACTGTGTTTAATCCCTTGTCTTTATATAGCAATTGAAGATACGCGGATTTTCTTGAGAGGTTCTTGGAGACATTATTTTCCATTAACAGCTGAAGAGCATAAAGCAGAGTTAGCCAGTCAAGCAGTAAAATAATCGGTTAACATTGTTAACCGATTTAAAAGCGAAACAGGATGTTTCGCTTTTTTATTGTTTTAATTTCAGTTAATTGCATTGATAATTAACTAAAATACTTGTTAACTAATCAGCCTGCAAAATATGACACATCATAGGATTGTCATCAACACTAACTATGATGGCTAAATTAGATAATAAAAAGAGTTCAAAGTAATTTTTGTCTTCGACTAAATACAATAATAAAGGAAGCAATAATGCGTCAATGGTTAGCATCCAACAGCCTTGCAAGGTTAAAACAACTTAGTAGCAGTATTACTATCGCATTGGTTTTTTTAAGCCATAATATCATGGCAGATGAAACATCATCATTAGGGTCAAATCAGCCCCATAATGTCAATGATAAGCCCTATGTGTTACTTATCTCTATTGATGGTTATAGGCATGATTACAATAAAGTTCATCAGCCTAAGTTTCTTAATAACTTTGCCAGCAATGCCGCAACAATAACGCAATTAACGCCGTCATTTCCAACAGTCACCTTCCCTAACCATTTGACACTGGTTACCGGTCTCTATCCCAGTAATCATGGCATTGTTGCTAATCGTTTCTACAACCCCACATTAGGGCGCCATTACGCTTTAAGCGACCATGATGCCGTCACCGATGGCCGTTTTTACACTGGCGTTCCACTTTGGTCTTTAGCTGCCCAGCAAGGAATGAAATCAGCTACGTATTTCTGGCCCGGCTCAGAAGCTGAAATAGCAGGTTTTAGACCCACTTATTGGAAACGATATGACGGTAGAGTCGCAAATGAAACCCGTGTCGAGCAAGTTATTGAATGGCTTAAATTACCTGAAACGCAGCGGCCGCAATTTGTGACATTATACTTTTCAGATGTCGATAGCGCAGGTCATCATCACGGGCCGTTATCGCAGCAAACCCATGATGCTGTCAATTACATTGATAAGGTCATTGCTAGCTTAATTGAGCAAGTAAATGCGCTACCTTATGCGGTTAATATTATCATCACATCAGATCACGGTATGGCACAGGTTGCTGATTTTGAGCGTATCTACACAGACAAACTGTTTGCCGATGATGAAGCATTAAAATCTCGATTTAGTTTTATTAATGACGCCGCTTTTTCATTAGTGCGCGCCCATGGCAATAATAAAGACCAAGATTTAATTGCCCTTGAGAAACTAGTTGCTGCGACCGATGGCTTAGCATTTTATAGAAAGGACTCGATACCTAAGCACCTTGAGTATGACTTTAATCCCGCCATTGGTGATGGGATTTTGGTCACCCATGATCATTACATTACCAGCAGTGATGCAAAACCTGGCGTTAAGGGTAAACACGGCTACTACGCCGAGGTGATGCCGGAAATGAATACTATATTGTTCGCCCAAGGGCCTGCCTTTAATCAGCAGGAAACCATTGGCCAAGCAAAAAACATCCACCTATATCCACTTATAGCCCATATCCTTAAACTGCCAATTACTGAGCCAATTGATGGCAAACTTGACGTGCTGTCTCCTTTATTAAAGCAATAAAAAAACGGGCAATATCTAATCGATATTGCCCGCTTCTTAAATACATTCTTTTAGCCCTGTTCTGCCAAAGTAATTTGATGATAAAGGGCGTCTTTCATTACTACACGCTGCTGCTTTAACTCATGGATGGATTCGTCTGCGATGGGCGAGTCTCGCATCTCAAGATCTCTAATTTGTTTATCTAACGCATCGTATTTTTTCATTATTTCAGCAAAATCGACATTGCTGCTAATAAGCGAAGTAATCGTATCTATGTGATCTGGAAATTCGTTTCTGAGGGAATGATTTTCACCTAGCATAAAAGCCTCTTATATCCTGTCTTCAATGAGTTAAACGTATCTATGTGTACTTACGCGGTAACGCTAGTCGTTCTCTTATTAAAATGTAGAGCAATTGATATAAAAAACAAGTTGCTCGGCATAATTTACCACTGCGCTTAGCGTTGATATCCACTGCATTAGGTATTGCGAAACTATGCTGCCAATATTGCTTTAGTCATAAAAGCATAATAACAGTGCTTTTCCAGTACTTTAACAGTAGCCAAAAAAATTCAAAAATGGCGAATAAATCAAGATTGCCACCAGCAAAGTGTTGGTTAATTGTTAATTTCATTTTACTATAAGATCTAAATAATCTTTGACGTAAATTTAAGATTAAATTCAATCAGCTAATCAGTATTACCTTCTTCAGCTTAACGACCTTTTTTGTGAATGCGACTACACCAGCAGCTGAATTTAGTGGCAGCCAAACCTGTGTTGAATGCCACCAGCAACAATACAGTGATTGGCAAGGCTCGCATCATGATATGTCTATGGGGCGGACTACTGCAGATATCGTTCTAGCAAACTTTACCGATCAACAATTTGACTACCAAGGTGAAGTCTCACGTTTTTTTATGAGAGTAAGTGAGTACTGGGTCAATATTAAAGGCCCAGATGGCAAGTTTAACGACTATAAAATTAGCTATACCTTTGGTTATGAACCTCTACAGCAATATATGGTTGAATTTGAAAATGGTGCGATACGACTACTCCCTTTTGCTTGGGATAGCCGTAGTAAAGATGAAGGCGGACAGCGCTGGTTTTATTTATATCCTGAAATGGATCCTTATGACGAGTTCTTTTGGACCAATAAAGGCCAAAACTGGAACTACATGTGCGCTGATTGTCACTCAACCAATGTCATAAAAAACTATAACGTAACAGACAATAGCTTTGACAGTAGTTGGTCAGAAATCAACGTGGCCTGTGAAACCTGTCATGGCCCCGCCAGTGAGCATATCAAATGGACAAAAAATCAAACACAGCCGCTGGCCCAATATGGCTTTAATCGCGATTTAACCCCGAAAGTAAGTCAGTAATGAGCCGCAACGCTTATACACATTATGTCAATTTAAAATTAAATATCGCGATCCAAGTACTAATGCTTGTTTAGCGAAATTATCAACCTTAGTACCGCCACAGGTATTGAAACAATTGACTGGCAGTTAACTTAAATAATTATGATGAAATGCGCGTTGAATTTGAGATAAGTCAGCGCGATTTTACTGGTTTTAAACAGCCATAAAGTTAGAAATTGAAATTCACTTTTGCTGTAAATAAAATCAACATCAGACAAGTACGTCCAATAGCTTCTAGTTTCCTAGTGACTTCTATTTAGCTGCTATCAATCCTCGCAAAAAACTCCAAGAATCAACAGCTCACTATTTGTTCAAATAGCGAAACACTCTATTTTTATACATGTTCAATAAGTGAACAATGTTTGATCTGTATCAATATACCTATCCCTAACAGATCTATATTTAATAAAGCAGTTTGATCCTCCAACATGGATAAGGTTATCAGATGGATACACATGCAGCTTTATATCAACGATGTAAAACACGAATTGCGCAATTGCAGCAGTTACAACCACGTCACAGCGTTAGCCTAAAAGATAAATTAATAAAAAATGGCATTAGCCGACGTGAGTTTATGACTTGGAGTGCATCTGTTACCGCACTACTCGCATTGCCCCTGCCTTTCACCAATCTAGTTGCCGAAGCCGCTGAGCTTGCTGATCGAGTACCACTGATTTGGCTGCATATGGCCGAATGTACCGGTTGTTCAGAATCCCTTATCAGAACCGACAGCCCTAATTTAGACAGCCTCATCTTTGATCATATTTCTTTGGAATATCATGAAACATTGATGGCTGCAGCCGGTTGGCAAGCGGAAGAAAACCTTGAGCATGCTATGGAGGCATATAAAGGTAATTACTTATTAGCGGTAGAGGGTGCTGTACCAACGGCTAATAATGGCACTTATTTAACGGTCGGCTGTAAAGGCCATACCGGAATGCAAATAGTAAAAGAAGCAGCTGCTGGGGCGGCTGCAATTATTTCTGTTGGAACTTGCGCCGCATTTGGCGGCGTACAAGCTGCAGCCCCAAACCCTACTGGTGCTAAAGGTGTGCAAGAGGTTATTGATAAACCGGTGATTAATTTAGGCGGTTGTCCTCCTAGTGAAAAGAACATTGTCGGTACCTTGATGTATTTCATCATGTTCGGAAAACTGCCCGCGTTAGATATGTTTAATCGCCCTAAATGGGCATACGGCGCTAGAGTGCATGATAACTGTGAACGTCGTGGTCGTTTTGACGCTGGCGAATTTGTAGAAACCTTTGGCGATCAAGGTGCTAAAGATGGCTACTGCCTATACAAAATGGGCTGTAAAGGCCCTTATACCTACAACAACTGCCCCACTGAACGCTTTAATCATCATACCAGTTGGCCAGTACTTGCAGGTCATGGCTGTATTGGCTGCGCTGAACCTAATTTTTGGGATGATATGGCGGATTTCGAAAAGCCATTAGGCAGACAGTTGCTCCACGGTATTGATGCCACTGCCGATACCATTGGTACCGTCATTCTTGGTGCGACCGTTGTGGGCATAGGTGCTCACGCAGTAACTAGTCTTTTTGCTAAGCCGCTAGAGGAATAAACCATGAGTAAACGAGTCGTTATCGATCCTATCACCCGTATCGAAGGCCATTTACGTGTTGAAGTTGAAGTTGATGAAAATAATGTTATTCAAAAGGCCTGGTCATCTTCTACCCTTTGGCGTGGTATTGAAGTCATTTTAAAAGGCCGTACTCCTATGGATGTCGGCCTAATTGTGCAACGTATTTGTGGGGTATGTACCTATTCTCATTATCGCTGCGGTACTGAAGCGGTTGAAAATGCCTTAGGGGTTAAAATCCCGCTCAACGCAAAGTACTTACGCTCGTTAATGCAAACCTCTTTGTATATGCATGATCACATTGTGCACTTCTATCATTTACATGGTTTAGATTGGGTTGATGTGGTGTCAGCCTTAAGTGCCGATCCGGCATTAGCCGCCCAAGAAGCCAATAAATACACCGAAAACCCTATCGCCACTGGCGAAGGTGAATTACGCGCCGTACAGCAAAGAGTCAAAGGCTTGGTTGATACCGGAAAGCTTGGGCCTTTTGCTAATGCCTATTGGGGCAATAAAACCTACAAGTTCACGCCAGAGCAAAACCTCATTGCCCTATCCCATTACCTTAAAGCGTTAGAAGTTCAGCGTGTAGCAGCTGAAATGCTAGCAATATTTGGCGGCAAGTCGCCGCATCCGCAATCCCTTGTAGTTGGCGGTGTTACCTCTGTTAGAGACATGCTAAGTCCTGCACGTTTACAAGAGTGGAAACAAAAACACGCTATCGTCCATGACTTTATTATCCGCGCTTATAAAGCCGACATCGTTATGGCAGCTGCCGCCTTTGGTGGCGAGCCAAGTGTGTTAGGCGGCGTCAATGTTAAAAACTTTTTAGCCACCGATGACTTTATCTTAGCTGATGGTCAATATCTGTTTGAGCAAGGCGTGATAATGAATGGAGATTTAGCCGGGGTAAGCGATTTAGATCCCGATGCCATAAAAGAAGATGTCACCCACTCATGGTATGACGCAAAAACCGCCCAGCACCCCTATGACGGCACAACGATTCCAAATTACACCGGATTTGTTGAGCGCGATACCGTGTATGGCAAATTACCGACTGTCGATGGTGATGGAAAATACTCTTGGGTTAAATCCCCACGATATCAGGGCGAACCCGTAGAAGTTGGGCCGTTAGCCTGTTTACTGGTGAACTATGCCCGTGGCAACAAGATTGTTGTTGATAGTGTTAATGGGTTGCTCGCCGCAACAGGCCTGCCTATAGAAGCATTATTCACCACCTTAGGCCGCACCGCGGCGCGCATGCTGCAAACCGTGATTGTGGCAGAAGAAGGCTTAAAAACCTTTGATGCCATGTTAACCAATATGCAATCGGATGAATCTACCTATGTGACACCAGAAATAGACTCAGATCGCGATTACATCGGCCATGCGATGATTGAAGCGCCGCGTGGAATGCTCAGTCACTGGATCAGAATTAAGGGCGGTAAGATAGAAAATTACCAAGCTATTGTTCCTACCACGTGGAATTCTGGCCCTGTCGATGCTGACGGTAAAGTTGGCCCTTATGAAGCATCACTGATTGGGCTTGAACTTGAAGATCCAACCAAACCACTGGAAGTCATTCGAATTATTCACTCGTTTGATCCATGTATGGCCTGCGCGGTACACGTAATGGATTATAAAGGTAATGATTTAGGTGAATTCCGCATCGATCCTAACGGGTTTTAGCAAGTTTGCGGATCTAAGAGGAAAGGATTATGACTCAAATTGCAACCCATCGCAGAGAACTCATCTTCTCACCTGCCATACGGATATTCCATTGGCTTAGAGCACTGTCTATTTTGATGTTAGTGGTAACTGGTTTTTACATTTCATGGCCATTTTTGGTGGCGCCCGCATCTTCTGATGTCTTGGTTCAAGGTGGGATCCGCTTTGTACATCTCGTGTTTGGCTTTGTACTTACCAGTATCACCATAGTACGTTTTTACTTGTTCTTTTTTGCTAAAAGCGCCATTGAACGACGTTCAATCAGAGATGTTTTAAGCCTGAAGAGCTGGATAGCACAAATTAAATCCTATATCTGGATGGGACACTTAGATAAAGCTGGCGTATACGGACCTTTGCAGTTTGTGACATACGTTGCCATATCATTTGCGGCTTTATTCATGTGTATCACTGGCTTGGTGCTTTATGCCAATGTTTATCATCAAGGGTTAGGTGGCGCTATATGGGAAGTTTCAGCTTGGTTTACGGCCTTAATGGGCGGGTTAGCACAAGTACGAATTTGGCATCACATAGTCACCTGGGCTTTCATTATATTTGTGGTTATTCATATCTATATGGCGGTTTGGTCAGGCATACGCTTTAAGCATAACTCTGTTGACTCTATCGTCTCCGGTTATGACTACCATAAGGATCACTAGCCTTTGTCTACTAGCTTACTAATAGGTATAGGAAACGTTTTGTACGCTGATGAAGGGATCGGCGTACATTTTGTTAATTATATCGATGAAAAATACGCTTTCTATCAGCCAAACCATCAACTCGATATTTTAGATGGTGGCACCCTTGCTCAAGGACTTATCCCTATTCTTTGTCAATATGACAACTTAATTGTGGTGGATACCGTAAACAGTCCAGGGGTAAAGCCCGGAGAGGTGTATTCATTTAATTTTGATCAAGCGCCACCCGAAATTGATTGGCAAGGCAGTGCCCATGAGGTTGAGATGCTGCAAACCCTGATCATGATGGACATGGTCGGTGATAGACCCAATACTCACGTGATTGGAGTTACGCCGACAGTCATCGAGCCGATGACATTAGGCTTAACTGAGTCAATACAAGCTGCGGTGCCGACGATGGAAAAAGCCTTACTGGCACACCTTGAAAAAGCAGGTTTTAGCTATACAAAAAAACACAGTGTTAATATTAACGACTTAATCCCTGATTCCTATAAACGTGGATGTCAGCCCTATGCATAAAGTCAGTTTTAATTTTACCTGCCAGCGCCCAGTGGCCTTTTATGCGCAGCTTTGTAATCAATATATAGCCGATACCCGCTTTGACTTTAGCGCGGGTTTTAACAACAATCGCTATTTTTTAGAAGTTGAGGCCACAGAGCCACAACTCGCCGCCCTTGCCGATGAGATTGCCGCCAAATTTTTATATTCAATCTGGTTATGCTCTGCTGATGTCGGTGTCATCAAAACCCGTAAAGGCAGCCAAAAGCCGCTAGCCCATGCTGAGCTCAACATCAGTTACTGTAGTGAATGCCAGCCGCAGATGGTTAATGCCGCTAATGATAACTTTTTAAAGCTTGATCTAGTTTGTCCCCATTGTCACGGCCATGAGCGTATAAGCACCTTAGAGCAATCTATGGCGCCGCAAGATCTTATTGCAATTGCAGCGCGGTTAAAAAATGACACCAAGATTAGTTTAAGCAGCAGTGGCAGCACTTATTTAAGTTCTGAATTAAGTTCTGTATCAAGTTCGGATCCAAGTTCAAATTTCAGTTTGAGCTTACAACCTTTTGCCAAAAACGCTGGCCAACAACATATTTTAATCTGTAACCCCCAGCATTTAAGTAAGTATTTTGCAGTGCAGCAGTACCATACCCTCGCCTTATCCAGTTTAGAAAAACCGCGACTCAAACTGATGTCAGCTGATGCAGCAGTCTTTTCAGGTGTTACTACTGCTAAACATCAAGCTAAGTGTAAAGTCCAGCCAACACTTACTGATCCATACTATCAAGTGAGCTTTGCTGACAGTCGTTTACTTATGGCACTGGCTGATCAGCTAAACACTATTGGTATTGATTGGGTCTATATTGATATAAACGATTCAGTTAGCGCTGATACTCATAACGACTTACACAAGCCTTTAACTAAGTCCATAGCTAAGCCAAGCGTAACTCGCATCAATAATGCTTGGGTAGAAATCGCCAGCAATCACCAATTCTCCATTAATGGCGCCAGCCCATTACATGATGTTGCTCAATACAAACACTATGAAGCCAGCTGGAATAACAAACAGATCCATTGCCGTATGTCAGCAGCTGATAACACCGCTGTGACTGAATTAACAGTGACTGGAATAGACGCGGCTAGCTGCGCCATGCACGCAGGTTTGCTGAATTTGTCTGAAGCTGTGATCAGTCAAATTGCCAATCGAATGCTGTCGAATCAAACGCTAGCAGCAACAGACAAACAATCCATCACCAGTGCCACACTCTATTTTAGCCATGACAACCCCAGTGTAGTTATTACCCAAAATAAACAACAAAAAATTGCCCAGTTTTTACGATTACCGACTTTTGAGCAACATGGCGCTGATATTATTGCGCAATTACAGCACGAAGAATCAAAAGTACTCGCTAAGTTTACCCTAGCATTTCCACAACAAATCCATCAATTAGCACTAACCACACTGGATAAAACTAGTGATAATATTCAACATTTTATTGGCCTAGCTGCCATGTTGATTTTAAATGATGAGGCCTTAAATCAATTAACCAGTATTGACGCGAAAGCAGATGCGTTTCATGCACTGGCGCAGCAGTATCATGGTAATAATGCCCCTAGAATTGATTTTCCACTTTGTTCAGAAAACGGCTATAGGAGCATTAATTGGCGCCGTACCTTTGCCAGCTTAATGAGTTTTAAATTAGCTGGCGCCAATCCCGCCATTTTAGCTTTTGGCTTTTTTGATTCACTGGCTGATTATCTTAGTAACTGGCTTGATCATCTGGAGCAGCAACAAGGAATTGATGCCGTGGTGTTAGCAGGCAACGATTTAGTCTATAGCGTACTTGCTGAGCGCCTATGTATGCGGCTACAAAAGAATTACCCTCTAGTGGTAAACCATCAATTAGATCTCGATGGCGCCAACATTGCCATTGGTGGTTTGTATCTCGCCAAAAGACGCGGGTTAAGGTAAGCCTATGGGACTGCACCAAGCCTATCTTCAACAGGTAAAACTCAATATAAACGGCATAGTCCAAGGGGTTGGTTTTCGCCCTTACGTTTATCAATTAGCCACTCAGTCTAATTTGCTCGGCAGTGTGCTTAATAATGAGCAAGGTGTATGCATTCATCTACAAGGATTAAATACTGATATCAATCATGTGATCCATCAGTTAAGAGTTAATCCACCGCCATTAGCCAGAATCGATAAACTGAATGTGGTAGAAGAACGAATCGATACAAGACTAGCCGACTTTTCAATCAGCCAAAGTCAGTCTAATCAACAAGCAATAGTGTCAATTTCAGCCGATAAAAGTAGCTGCACAGATTGCTTAGCTGACATCGCCGCCCCAAATAATCGTCATTACCAATACCCTTTTACAAATTGCACCAATTGCGGGCCAAGATACAGCATTGTTAAGCAACTTCCCTATGATCGCCATCTTACCTCAATGGCTAATTTTGCTATGTGTGATGACTGCCGAAAAGCCTATGAAGATCCCTTAAATCGACGCTACCATGCTCAGCCAGTGAGCTGCCCTAAATGCGGCCCAAAGTTACGTTTTGACATGCTTACCCATGGGCAGATAACTGAGGTTATTGCTGTTCAACAGCAAGTGTTTTCAGCCATCATCAGCGCGTTAAATAATGGCAAAATTTTAGCAGTTAAAGGTCTAGGGGGCTTTCATATTATTTGTGATGCCACTAATGATGAGGCCATTAAAAAGCTAAGATCACGTAAAAAGCGCCCAGCAAAGCCCTTTGCCGTTATGGCAGCGAATATCGAGCAAGCCAAACAACTCGTTACTGGCACAAAAACAGAGTGGCAACTCTTAAGTAGTGCTGAAAAACCTATCACCTTAATGGCTAAACACGCCAATATTGATAATTTTATCAGCAAGTTAATTGCACCCGACATAGATAAATTAGGACTGTTTCTGCCCTACACTCCCATGCATCATCTGTTGCTTAATGCCTTTAACAAACCTATTGTTGCCACCAGCGCAAATCTTTCAGGCTTACCCATTATTACCGACGCCAACGAGATTATGTCGCAACTAGTCCATGTGATTGATGGCCTCGTTGACCACAACAGAGCCATTGTAAACCCTTGTGATGATAGCGTTGTTCAAGTAATTAACGAGCAAATTCAGGTTATTCGATTAGCAAGAGGCTATGCGCCATTAAGTATTGCCTTACCCAGCGCCATTAAATATCCAATTCTTGGGGTCGGGGCGCAGCAAAAAAATACTCAATGCTTTGCTTTTAAACAACATGCCTTTATTAGCCCGCATATTGGTGACTTGTATAACCTCGAAACTAACCAATTATTTGAACACACCTTAAACACATTTAAGCGACTGTATCGTTTTAGCCCTGAGAAAATCATCACTGATAAGCACCCTGATTATGCATCTAGCCAATGGGCTAATAATCAACACAATGTCCCGATTTCACAGGTTCAACATCACCATGCGCATATCCTTAGTGTGCTGGCGATCAATAACTACCAAAAACCAGTATTAGGATTTAGTTTTGATGGCACAGGCTTAGGTGATGATGACAGCCTTTGGGGCAGTGAGTGCATGTTGCTTGATGGCATTAATTATCGCAGTGTCGCTCACTTGAAGTCATTTAAGTTAATTGGTGGCGAGCAAGCGATTAAACATCCCGTAAGGATTTTATTAGCCTTGTTATTCGAGCACTTCAGCCTTGCTCAAATAAAAAACCTGCCCATCGAGGCAATTCAAACAATGCCTGCTCATACCTTAGATAATTTACATCGTATGTGGCTTAAAAATAGTGCTTGCATTGAATCACGCTCAATAGGACGGCTGTTTGATGCCATTGCTGTTGCACTTAATCTTATTGAAACGAATCAGTTTGAAGCCCAAGCAGGCATGTTAATTGAAACTTGTGCTAATAACTGGCTCAAGCAATCAATAGCATCTAATACAACAAATACTGCCAACACTGAGCAGCAATTACTGGCATTGTCTCCAGAGCCAACAGTAGCTGCTTCTGCAGTTAAAGTTTGGGATAGCAGCGGATTAATCAAACAAGTTATCGGGCTTATCACGGCTAAACAGCCGCCATCGACCGAACAATTATGTTTTGCATTCACTGCGAGTTTAAGCCGAGCTGTCGCTGATGTTGCTAATCAGTACCCTGAATATGCTTTAGTGTTTAGCGGCGGTGTGTTTCAAAATAAATTACTACTAACACAATGTCAGCAAGCGTTAAAGCAGCGGCAAATACTACCCAGTAAACTTATCCCTATAAACGATGCCGGCATCTCTTTAGGGCAATTATGGTTTGCCTATTTACAACAACAAACAACACAAATAGCCAATTAATATTTAAATAACGATTAATTGCTGATGTTAATCAAAGAATAATTTTTAACCGCCATTGATACTGAGATATAGCAAGAGGCGTTTCGAATAAGGAATATTGATATGTGCCAAGATTGCGGATGTTCAATTACAGATCATCAACATAGCCTACACTCTAACCCGCAGCTTAATGATACTAAGACCTTATCTGTTATTCATAAAATATTAGATAAGAATGATCATGAAGCCCAGCATAACCGTGCGCATTTTGAAGCCAATAACGTCATGGCTTTTAACTTAATGAGTAGCCCTGGTAGCGGTAAAACCACTTTACTGGAATATTTACCCACTCATTTAATGGCTAAATTCGCGGTCATTGAAGGCGACTTAGAAACCTCTCGTGATGCTGACCGCTTAATCGCTAAAGGCATTAGTGCTTATCAAATTCAAACCGGCTCAGCCTGTCACTTAGATGCCTTTATGGTGCATCAAGCGCTGCACCATATTGACCTTAAACCTATTGATGTCTGCTTCGTAGAAAACGTTGGCAATCTTGTTTGCCCCGCCAGTTACGATGTCGGCACCCACAAAAATATCGTACTGTTATCTGTGCCTGAAGGTGACGATAAAATTGAAAAGTACCCGGTGATGTTTCGCCGTGCAGATTTGGTACTCATAACCAAAATGGATTTAGCCGAGCATTTTGACTTTTCCTTAACCGAATGCGAGCAGCAACTAAAAAAACTCAACCCTGATGTGACCTTATTACCCATTTCAGTCAAAGACCCACAATCTCTTAACCAAGTGGCTGATTGGATAAACAGCGCAATTGGAGCGCAATAATATGTGCTTATCAGTGCCTTCTCAAATTACCGCTGTTCACGATGATACTAGTGTCACCGTCGATACCTTAGGGGTTAAACGCCGGGTCAGTAGTCACCTAATGACAGAGCCATTAAAGGTGGGCGAATTTGTGCTGATCCATATCGGATTTGTGATGAATAAAATCGATACAGAAGATGCCAAATTAAGTTTGGAACTCTATAAAGAGATTGTTGATAAACTTAATGATGAAGGAAATGATTTATGATCCTCACTGATCTATATCAACAGTTTCGCAATCCTGACACCATCAAAGCGTTAGCAGAAGAGATAAACTCACATGCTAGTCAGATAGATACTGATATTAACATAATGGAAGTATGCGGCGGTCATACCCACACCATAATGAAATATGGTTTAAAGCAATTGCTGCCAGCTAACATCAATTTTATTCATGGACCTGGCTGTCCTGTGTGTATTATGCCAAAAGAGCGTATCGACCACGCTGCTGCATTAGCACAGCTTGATGACGTTATATTATTGACCCTAGGCGATATGATCCGAGTGCCTGGTTCAAAAGGTAGCCTTGCTCAATTTCGTGCTAAAGGTTGTGATATTCGGCCTTTATACGACCCTATGGATGCGCTTAGTATCGCAAAAGACAATCCCGATAAAACCATTATCTTTTTTGCCATCGGCTTTGAAACATCAACCCCAATGACTGCCGTGTTAATTGACCAAGCTGAAAAACAGCAAATAAATAATCTGTTATTTCATATCAACCACGTACTAGTGCCACCAGCGATTGATGCCGTGATGGCCAACCCACAAGCTAAAGTAAATGCCTTTATAGGACCTGCCCATGTGAGCGTGATTAGCGGCGCTAAAATTTACCAAGCGGCTGTAGATAACTACAACACACCAGTGGTAGTAGCGGGTTTTGAACCTGTGGATGTGATGGAATCGATTCTTAGAATTGTAAAACAAAAACAGCAAAATATTGCCCAGCTTGATAATCAATACAGCCGCGCGGTCAGTTACGAGGGTAATCAAGCAGCGCAGGCATTAATCGACCAATACTTAACCCTTAGAGCATCATTTAGGTGGCGTGGTTTAGGGCCGATTGCAAAATCAGCATTGACCTTAAAACCCCAGTACGCCCATCGCGACGCCGAAATTATATTCAAACAACAGCTACCCACTGTAGAAATTGATGACCACAAAGCCTGTCAATGCGGTGATATTTTGCGCGGTCTCGCCAATCCACAAGATTGCAAAGTCTTTGGCAGAGGCTGCTCTCCAGACAATCCATTGGGCAGTTGTATGGTCAGCTCAGAAGGTGCCTGCAATGCATATTATCGTTATACAGGAGTAACGAATGCCAGCGAATAAATATCAACACGTGCAGTTAAGCCATGGTGGTGGCGGTAAAGAGATGAACAGTTTAATTACTGATATGTTCTTTAAAGCTTTTTCAAATCCAATTTTGGAGTCTCAAGAAGATGCTGCGGATTTAAATTTAACTGGCCATTGTGCATTTACTACCGACTCTTTTACCGTTGAGCCTTTATTTTTTGCTGGTGGTGATATCGGCAAACTGGCCGTTGCTGGCACAGTCAACGATCTAGCCATGATGGCAGCGCAGCCAGAATATTTAAGCTGCAGTTTTATTATTGAAGAAGGCTTTGCCATTAAAGATCTGAATACCATAGTGCAAAGCATGGCCGCTGAATTACATAAATCTGGTGCACGTATTGTCTGTGGTGATACTAAAGTAGTGCCTAAAGGTTGCGCTGACGGCATATTTATCAATACCTCAGGTGTGGGCCGAATTTTAAAACCCGGTATTTCAGTTAAAAACCTGCAACAAGGTGACGCTATTATCGTATCCCGCGACATTGGAAGGCACGGAGCAGCCATTTTAATGGCACGTGATAGCTTATGTTTAGAGTCTGAACTCACCAGTGATTGCGCCACACTCTGGCCCATAGTCGAGCAACTCATTGCAGCGAATATCGAAATCCATGCCATGAGAGATGCCACTCGCGGCGGCCTGTCTGCGGTATTAAATGAATGGGCCAATGCATCTGCTGTTGGCATTGAAGTCGATGAAAAATTAATTCCAATATCGCCACAAGTCCAAGGCCTGTGTGAACTTTATGGTTTTGAAGCCTTTGATTTAGCAAATGAAGGCACCTTTATTATGGCCCTGCCACAGGAGAGAGCTGAGCAGGCTTTAACTATCATGAAACAATATTGCCACTGCGATCAAGCCTGCATTATCGGCAATGTGACTAATCAACACCTTGGCAAAGTAGTATTAACCACACCATGGGGCAGTAGCCGCTATTTAGATGTTCCCCAAGGTGAGCTATTACCAAGGATTTGCTAATGCACGAGTATTCAATTGTGATGTCATTATTGGAGCAAATTGAGCAATTAGCGGCCCAAAATCAAGCTAATGAAATCATCAGAGTACAGATTAAAGTTGGGGTGTTAAGTGGCGTCGAGCCACGTTTATTGGCCACGGCGTTTGAAACTTTCAAACTTGAAGGGATTTGCCACAACGCTATGCTGGATATGAATATACAGGCGCTAATCATTCACTGCCGCCAATGTGACACGCAATCAGAATTAACCGAACGTAATATTGTTTGCCCAAGATGTTTAAGTACCAATACTCAGGTAATAGATGGCGAGCAGATGATGTTAATGCAACTTGAAATGAATACCGATTAAAGCTCAATTTGTAATAACTTTTATTAACCAATTAAAAAGAATTATTGAGGAACTAACAATGAAAACGAAACTAACCGCAATGCTAATGGCTGCATCCCCTACTCTTGCGTTTGCCCACGAAGGTCATGGCGCAGTCAGTCTATTTCATCATCTGTATGAACTCGCACCTGCTATTGCATTAGTAGCCATTGTCGCCTTAGTTATTTACAACAAAACGCGATAACTTGCTTAGACAGCACTTATTTAAAACAGCACTTATTTTAACAAAAGTCGCTTAGTCAATATTAGTTAGCCAGATACAGCCGGCTTACTTTTAATGCTATCCCTTTGAGCCACAGCTCCCCACTGCGCTCAATGGGTAGTTTTTTTGTATTTATCAGCCAGCCCCGCAAACATAACTAATTTGTCTGGCAATAATGCTAAGCTGCCTCACCTTCTATCTTGAAACAGTCGTGGTTAAAATAAATCCTCAGCAGTGCAAGCGTCTATCAAGCCAAAAATGATATTACCCTCTATTTTGTGTAGTTTATGTCATTCTTAAGGCTAATTTGTTCATAAAACCATCTAAAAAATCTAGTTCACGCTTATAAATCGGCTTTGTTTAGCTTAAGGTAATATTTCACCAAGACCACAAGTTAACTGATCCAAGGATGTACTATGTCAGCAGCTGCGATAATTGCCACTAACCGATTTGGACTTGGCGCGAGGCCAAACGAACTATCCCTAGCGACTAACGATCCAAAAGCCTACTTAGTTAAACAATTGGTGATCCCAGAGTTTGAAGCAACTGAATTCAACTCTGACGAAATAATCCGTCAAGTAAGCGAATTTTTAAGACAAGAGCAGCTAGCAAAAAAAAACCGTCAAACTGAAAATATGATGTCCATGCAAGGTCAATCTAATGCAAATAAAGCCAACAATAAAAAGAAATTTAACGGGCCAAAGCCACTGCCGCCACACAAACAAGCCTATTACCAGCTAACAGCCAGTGCATTTAATAGCGCAATCAATTCTCCAAACTCATTAAGCTGGCGTTTATTACATTTTTTTTCAAATCATTTTAGTGTCACAGTCAGTGGACGAGTGATGACAGCACTTGCCGCCACATTAGAGCGTGAAGCCATAGCGCCAAATTTATTAGGATCATTTGCAGACATGCTACTGGCAGTGACCAGTCATCCTGCCATGATACGTTATCTCAATAATGAAAAGTCGTTCGGTGCAAATTCCCCTCTTGGCAAGCGAGGCAAAGGGTTAAATGAAAATCTAGCTCGAGAAATCCTCGAACTACACACCCTTGGGGTTAATGGTGGTTACACTCAAGCTGATGTCATTGAGCTAGCAAACGGAATTAGCGGGTGGAGCATTGCCAACCCCAGAAAAGATAATGCCACAGGTTTTATCTATCGAGTCAATGGCCATGAGCCAGGACCTAGAACCCTACTTGGTAAACAATATCCTGCCGCACAAGACAATGCCTCTGGCGTTAAGCAGGGTCAAGTTATGCTAGCTGATATTGCCAAACAGCCACAAACTGCAACCCACCTGTGCTATAAAATAGTTAAATATTTTATAAGTGATAATCCTTCTGAAACACTGCAAACCAAGCTTGTTGAAACATGGAACAGCACCAATGGCAACATCAAACAAGTTATGCTGACCTTAATTAATGCAGACGAGTCATGGCAGCCTGAACAGCTGAAGTTTAAAACCCCCGTTGAACATGTCATCTCTAGTTACCGCGCAGTTAATAAGCCTGTCACTAACATGCAAAAATTACTTAAGCAGTTAGGTGAAATGGGTCAACAGCCTTTTAAAGCGGGCTCCCCTGAGGGATTTGGCGATCTAGAACCAGACTGGAACAGTGCTAATGCATTAATGACCAAAATCAACTGGACCACACAATTTGCTACCTCCCAACGAGATTCTGATACCGTTCAGGCAATTAATACCGTATATGGCAACTCATTATCTGAATTATCATTTAATACCATTACCCGTGCAGAAAGTCGTGAACAAGCTTTAGCGTTATTATTACTTAGCCCTGAGTTCTTAAGGAGATAACATGCAACGTCGTGAATTTATTAAAGGGATCAGTGCCAGTTTAGTGATGTTAAGCAGCGGCCTAGCGCCTAGCTCTGTGGCGAATGCAACATCCGCGTCCTCAGCTAAAACTAAAAAGAATATCGTCTGGGTCATACTTCGCGGCGCACTTGACCCATTACATACCATAGTGCCACTAAAGGAGCCTAACTTTTCTCAATTAAGACCCACGCTAGCCGATAATGTCGCCAATTCAAAACTCGTGTTAAACCCACAATTTAGTTTAAATCCAGTATTAACCAATATGCATCAGTGGTATCTCGACAAGCAACTGTTACCTATTGTGGCAGTATCGTCTGGTTACCCTGAGCGGTCACATTTTGCTGGACAAGACTTTTTAGAAAGCGGTGGAGAACTTAAAGAGCTTGAGTCTGGCTGGTTAGGACGAGCCATAAGTGCTTCACTAGATGATAAAAACAATAGCGCTATCGCCATTTCAAACGCTATCCCTATCAGTTTACGCGGGAGTGATAGTGTCAATACTTGGTATCCCACTAAAGGAGAGCCAGCTGATGAAGATATTTATCAGCAGTTAGCCCTGCTATACCAACAAGACAAAAAATTATCTCAAAACCTAATGGATGGGATCTCATTGAAAGAAATGGCCATGCGAGGTGGTGGCAATAAGAGTCGTAAATTTGTCGCCTTAGCTAAAGCCTGTGGTAATTTTTTAACCCAAAGCGATGAAATAGATTGCGCCATGTTAGAAATGGGCGGCTGGGATACCCATAGCAACCAACATAGTCGCCTTAACCGTCAATTGAGCCAATTAGATAATGGCCTTGAAGCACTTAAAACCGCTTTAGCTAATCAATGGCAAAATACTGTGATAATTGTTGCTACCGAGTTTGGCCGCACTGTAAAAGAAAATGGCACATATGGTACGGATCATGGCACTGGTAGTGCTATGTTTATCGCAGGTGGCGCAGTAAAAGGCGGTAAAGTCTTAGGGCAATGGCCGGGGCTTAAACCTGAGCAGTTATTTCAAAATCGAGACTTACAACCTACCAGTAATAGTTTTAGCTGGATAACGACTGTGATGCAGCAACATTGGCAATTAACAACTGAAGAGATAAATCACATACTGCCAAACAACACACCCTATGATGTACCTATAATTAGCTGAAACGATTAATAGTAAATTACAAACAAAAATGCCTGACTTATTGCTAAGTCAGGCATTTATTATCTAAGGCTATTAACCCTTTGGTTTAAACTTTAGGCTTTTAACGCACTATCAATCATGACTTGTGCCTGACTGATAATTTCAGCTAAATGCGCCTCACTGACAAAGCTTTCAGCGTAAATTTTAAATAATGCTTCAGTGCCAGATGGACGCGCGGCAAACCAGCCATTTTCGGTGGTGACTTTAATGCCGCCAATTGCCGCATTGTTACCTGGCGCATGAGATAAAATAGCCGTAATGGTTTCACCAGCAAGGACTGTATCGGTAAAGCTATCTGACGATAAGGTCTCAAACTTGGCTTTTTTCTTCAGGCTTATAGGACTATCGATACGGGTATAGTAACTCTTACCAAACTGTTCAGTTAGCTCGACATAACGCTGGGCAGGCGTTTTACCTGTTACCGCTAAAATTTCAGCGGCTAACAAAGCCAGAATAAAACCATCTTTATCGGTACACCAAGTAGAACCATCTTTATTTAAAAAGGCAGCGCCGGCACTTTCTTCACCGCCAAACGCAATACTGCTGTTAGCAAGACCGTCAACAAACCATTTAAAGCCCACTGGTACTTCTAAACAATGTCGTTGATGTGATTGACAAATTCTGTCGATAATTGCACTTGATACTAAGGTTTTACCAATGGCTAAGTCTGCCGCCCAATCTTTGCGGTAAGTCAGCAAGTAATCTATAGCGACAGCAAGGTAATGATTTGGGTTCATTAATCCAAAACCTGGGCAAACAATACCGTGACGATCGTAATCTGGATCATTACCAACACACACATCAAAGTTTTCGCTATGTGCCAGTAATCCCGCCATGGCATAAGGTGATGAACAATCCATGCGGATTTTTCCATCTTTATCTAACGGCATAAAACCAAAACTTGGGTCGACTTTGTCATTGACTAAGGTAATGTCTAAACCATATTGCTCAGCAATGTGAGACCAATAATAAATACCAGAGCCACCCAATGGATCAACACCAATTTTTATCTTGGCTTTTGCTATCGCTTCTAAATCAATAACACTGCTTAATGCATTAACATAAGGCGCGATAAAATCAACTTCATCAATCCAGCCTGACTCTACAGCAGTACCGTAATTGACTTTTTTAACGCCATTTAATTGATTAGCTAAATATTCATTGGCAGCGGTTTCAATTTGTTTAGTGATCTCGCCTTCAGCAGGTCCACCATGGGGCGGATTATATTTAATACCACCATCTTGAGGCGGATTATGCGATGGTGTAATAATAAGACCGTCAGTGAGATCGCCGCCATTAACATTGGCACTCACAATAGTTTGTGAGACGACCGGTGTTGGGGTAAAACCCTCATCTTTTTGCACTCTTACAGCGACTTGATTCGCTGTGAGTACTTCAAGCACCGACATATAAGCTGCATACGATAGGGCGTGGGTGTCAAAACCTACAATCATAGGCCCGCTGATACCCGCTTGTTGACGATAATCAACCACAGCCTGAGTAATAGCCCAAATATGATTTTGGTTAAAACTGGCCTTAAGTGAACTGCCGCGATGACCTGATGTACCAAAGGTCACTTTTTGCTGCACATCTTCAACATTAGGGACGATTCGGTAATAGTGGCTCATCAATTTGGGTAAATTAATCAAATCCTTTTGTATTGCTACAGTGCCTGCTCTGTCATGAATTGCCACGGTATACTCCCTATTTTAGAAATTTAAAATTGCCTTAGATTCTGTCTGAAATTGATTTTGCCAGCTCTTCATTACAGCCGAGTTGCAATAACACTTCTGATAAAATAGTGCGCTTTTTGGCGGTGTTGTTATTAGTGGTAACCCAATAACCGCTAGTACCAATTTCCTTCGGATTAGCAGACTGACTGGCTTTTAATAATTCCGCTTTTGAACGAGCAAAATATAAACGGCCCCGGCCTTGGATTTTTAATATTTGATCAAAAGTGGCTGGCGTCATTGCAGAAAGTGACTCTAACAAAAACAAAAAGCGCCCTACTGCGCCTTTTTGCTGAGATAACATATGTTCATGTACAACAGTGTTGAAATCGACCTCAGTGTTTACTTCTTCAATTACGGCAGGTTCAACGACTTCTGGTGTGATAACCTCAGCCTTTACTTTAGCAACGCTTTTAGCATGGGCGGTTTCTAAGCTAGGTTGGCTTATCGCTAAAGGCTCTACAGGTTCAACTGATTCAATAGAAAGATCCAACAAACGGCGTAAAATATCAGATGCACTTTCACCAATGCGTTCTGTTTTACTTGCAATATAACGATAGAGTTCTTCGTCTATCTCAATATATTTACTCATTAATGCTTCCTTTGGTCTTAATCTATAGTCAAAAACGTCAAGCCACTTACGACATTAAATAATGACCAGTGGCATTACCGATCGATTTAGATCGATCTTTATATAATGACAGTCTACCCATCTCGCGCCGATGGTAAAGAGTAAAAACAGCTAAACATCTCAAAATTAGTCAATTTCACATCATCAATGGCACTGATGGATGCTTTAATGAACATATAACAACTGACTAATTCATTTCAGTTCTTGATCATCATCCCCTTTTACAGGCAAAATCACGCCTTCGTTGACAATCAAAATGGACATTTCAATGCATTACGTTTCATCAGGTACTGGCCCTGCAGTGGTTTTAATTCATGGCTTATTTGGTAATTTGGACAACCTGAAAAACCTCGCAAATGCACTGGAAGCAAACCATCAGGTTATTCGTGTCGACTTACCTAACCATGGTTTAAGTGTACATTGGCAATATTTGGACTACCCACTCCTTGCCGAAGCTTGCGTAGAGTTGCTAAACAGCTTGAATTTAACCGAAGCACATTTTGTTGGCCATTCGATGGGCGGTAAAGTCGCCATGGCTTTAGCGTTATTACATCCCGAAAAAGTCACTAGTTTAGTCGTAGCAGATATCGCCCCTGTGGCTTATGAACCACGTCATCAAACCGTATTTGCAGGGTTAACATCCTTAACTCTAGATCAATCCACCAACAGAAAATCAGCATTAGAGCATTTAATCAGCGCTGATATTGATTTAGGTACCGCGCAGTTTTTGCTTAAAAACCTGCAGCGAACCGACAATGGCTTTGAGTGGAAAATGAATCTTGACGGTTTAATCGAGAATTATCCGCAAATCATTGCTTGGGATATCACCGACAAACAATACGATAAGGCCTGTTTCTTTATCCGTGGTGGTGACTCTCAATACGTGCTTGCAGAGCACACCAATGCCATCATGACGCAGTTCCCTCGTGTCAGTGCCAAAACCATCAATGGTACAGGTCATTGGTTACATGCCCAAAAACCTGAAATATTTAATCGATTAGTTTCTGAGTTTATCGATAGCAATAGCCAATAATTAACTTGTAAATTTTCATTAATAGAAGCCAACAAATATGGCTCATAGTATATCTATGTGATATATTCCCGCCCTCTTTTAGCCTTAAAGCATTACTAAAGGAAAAAACATGTTGAATCAGTATATGGATCAAATTGAGACATTAGGTCTAAACTTGTTTTTTGCTTTAATATTTTTCTTTATTGGTATGGCTATTCACGATGTCCTTAAGCAAGGCCAAGTGCCCAAATTTGGACGTTACATCGTATGGTTAGTATTATTCCTTGGCTGTGCCGGGTTTGTAGCAAAAGGTATTATTCAGATCACCTGGGAAGGTTCAGGGATCGGTTAAACAGAACGATGGCAAAAGAAACAACAGATAGAACCACCATTGACCTGTTTGCTTCAGAGAAGCGTCGTGGACGTCCTAGAAGCAACCCCTTAAGTCGGGAACAACAGTTAAAGGTCAATAAGCGCAATCAAATACAACGTGATCGCGCTAACGGATTAAAACGAATAGAGTTAAAGGTGTCACAAGTTTTATATGACGCCTTGAACGAACAAGCATTGGCCAGTAACATCAGCCGTAGCCAGTTAATCGAATTAATCTTGCAACAACAAATCGACAACTGAACCGTTTTTTTAAATTCGCAAAGCGAACATGATATTTAAAGGATAGACAATGGCAACTGTAGGTCTTTTTTTCGGTAGTGACACTGGTAATACCGAGGCTGTAGCCAAAATGATCCAGAAGAAGTTGGGTAAAAAAATGGTCGATGTCAAAGACATCGCCAAAAGCACCAAAGAGCAAATCGCTGAGTTCGATTTGATCTTATTTGGTATTCCAACATGGTATTACGGTGAAGCTCAATGCGATTGGGATGACTTTTTCCCAGAGCTAGAACAAGTTGACTTCACTGATAAGTTAGTCGCAATTTTTGGCTGTGGCGATCAAGAAGATTACGCTGAGTACTTCCTTGACGCTATGGGCATGGTTGGTGATATCGTATCTGAGCGTGGCGGGATCATTATTGGTCATTGGCCAACAGAAGGTTACGACTTTGAAGCATCAAAAGGTTTAGTTGACGACAAACACTTTATTGGTTTAGGTATTGATGAAGATCGTCAACCTGAACTGACTGAAGAGCGTGTTGACGCTTGGGTTAAGCAAATTTATGAAGAAATGTGCTTAGCTGAATTAGAAGACTAATATTGAGTCTCTAACTTTGTTTTTACTGTTAAGTAAAAACAGTTTAAAAAGCGGCCATAGCCGCTTTTTTTAGCGCTGACATTTAGCGCCAAATAGCTAGCTGCTGTGTTGAGAGAAAAAAGTGAACAAATCAAGCAATCAACATTGGGATATATTCTGCGCTGTTGTTGATAACTACGGCGACATCGGTGTCACCTGGCGTTTAGCCAAACAATTGCACGCAGAATACGGTATTGAAATCAATTTATGGGTCGATGACTTACACAGTTTTTCGCATATTTTGCCGCAGTTAAACCCAGCTATAGCCCAGCAATACTTTTGCGGTGTTAATATTTTTCAATGGAACAACCCATTAGATATAGAGTACAAAGCTGGAAGCGTATTGATTGAAGCTTTTGCTTGTGAATTACCTTCACAAGTTAAAAGCAGTATTGAAGAACTCCATAATCATAATAAACACCACACTTCAACCTCATCACATACTCCACCGCTATGGATAAACCTTGAATACCTTTGCGCTGAAGATTGGGTCGACGGCTGTCACGGTTTACCTTCAATGCAACAAAGTGGCCTTAAAAAGTATTTTTATTTTCCTGGGTTTACTGCAAAAAGTGGCGGATTGATTTGCGAGCAAGACTTATTTAGTCAACGTAATGCTTGGCAAGCTGATAGCAGTAATAAACTGTCATTGTTTCGCCAATTAGGTTTATCAGGCATTAACGCTGAAGATGTCGTCGTATCAGTATTTAGTTATGAGTCACAAGCCCTAGCAAGTTTGGTCAAGCTTTGGCGTCAATCAAGCCAAACCATGCATGCGTTAATTCCCGTGGGCAAAAGCTTAACCAGCATCATTGATTTATTGCCAGTGACCATAGAAAACATTAAACCAGGTCAGCAATATCAGCTGGAAAATCTGGTTATTCACATTCTGCCTATGACAGATCAAAGCGGCTTTGACCGACTGCTTTGGAGCTGTGATATCAACATTGTTCGCGGAGAAGACTCTTTTTTGCGCGCTCAGTGGGCAGCTAGGCCGTTTATTTGGCATATTTACCCACAAGATGAAGATTATCACCTAGTAAAACTGCAGGCTTTTGTTAATATCTATACCCACAAACTTGATGATAGATTTGCAAATATCTTCTCGGAAGTAAATTTTGCATTCAATCAGCAACGTGCCGATATCTCAGATTATTGGCAACAACTTATTTCAGTGCAATTGCCTATGCAGCGTCATGCTACAGATTGGGCAGTTGATGCTAAAAATGATGCAGATCTTGCTACACGTCTGGTTCAATTTATTAAAACCAGCTAAGATACTGCGCAATTAAAATTAATACCTAAAATATAGGAATAAAGTAATGAAAACTGCTCATGAACTCCGTCCTGGTAACGTGATCATGTTAGATGGCAGCCCATGGGTTGTTCAGAAAACTGAAACAACTCGCTCTGGTCGTAACGCTGCAATCGTTAAAATCAAATTAAAGAACGTTCTACAAGACTCTACCACTGAAACCACCTTTAAAGGTGATGACAAAATGGAAGATATCATCCTAGAACGTTTAGCATGTACTTATTCTTACTACGCAGATCCTATGTATGTATTTATGGATGCTGAGTACAACCAATATGACGTTGAAGCTGACAACTTAGGTGATGCTTCTGCTTATATCGTTGACGGTATGGAAGAAGAATGTTCAGTCACTTTCTACGAAGGTAAAGCGATTTCTGTTGAATTACCGACTAGCATCGTTCGTGAAGTAACTTACACTGAACCTGCTGCTCGTGGTGATACTTCAGGTAAAGTAATGAAGCCAGCAACCATTACTGGTGGTGGTACTGTTACGGTAGCTGAATTCGTTAAAATCGGTGATAAAATCGAAATTGATACTCGTACTAACGAGTTCAAAAAACGCGTTTAATTATCGCTATCATTAGGGAGGCCCTTAACGGAACCACCCTAAAAGTCTAAAAGCCAGCAATTGCTGGCTTTTTTGTTTTTTGTATTTATTTTAAGCACTTAGTTAGCTTATCTTTAATAAGAGAGTTGCACTCAAAAAAACCAGCAATTCAGTGTTTCATCTTACTCATGCTCACCAATTTAGTCATTTAACCTAACCGGGTGTCGATAATATAAGCCGCACAGTACAATCCGCTAATAAACTCAATAAAATATTCAATTAATCCTTTTCTCACTGCCATTAATTCGTTATTGTTCGGATACTTATGTCGTATTAGTAACTTGAGGCAAGTATGCGCCCTATTATCAAATCCAATAAACTCGATAGTGTTTGCTATGATATTCGAGGACCTGTTCATAAAGAGGCACGCCGCCTAGAAGATGAAGGTCATAGAATATTAAAACTTAATATCGGCAACCCTGCCCCTTTTGGATTTGAAGCCCCTGAAGAAATTGTCCGTGACGTCATTTTAAACTTACCAAGCGCTCAAGGTTATTGTGAATCAAAAGGGCTATTTTCAGCCCGTAAAGCCATTGTGCAGCATTATCAAGCTCAAGGGATCTTTGGTATTGATATCGAAGATGTCTATATCGGTAACGGTGCATCTGAGCTTATCTGTATGGCATTACAAGGTCTACTTAATACCGATGATGAAGTACTGATCCCCTCACCTGATTATCCGCTATGGACCGCTGCTGCCAACCTTGCTGGCGGTAAAGCGGTGCATTATCGCTGCGATGAAGAGTCAGACTGGTTTCCGGATATTGACGATATTAAAAGTAAAATCACCCCGCGTACCCGCGGCATTGTGATCATCAACCCCAATAACCCTACAGGTGCGGTATACAGTCGTGAGTTATTGTTAGAGGTGGTTGAACTGTGCCGTCAACATGACATCATTTTATTCGCCGACGAAATCTACGATAAAATTCTTTATGATGAAGCTGTGCATGTACATGCAGCTTCGCTTTCAGATGATATTTTGACAGTGACGTTTAATGGCTTATCTAAAGCTTACCGCGCTGCAGGTTTTCGCGTTGGCTGGATGGTTCTCAGTGGCAATTTAAAAGCCGCCAAAAATTATATTGAAGGTTTAGACATGTTGGCCTCAATGCGCTTGTGTTCAAACGTACCTAATCAACATGCGATACAAACTGCTTTAGGTGGCTATCAAAGTATTAACGAGTTAATACTGCCAAATGGCCGTTTAACCGCCCAAAGAGACGTCTGTTATGACGTGCTTAATTCAATACCCGGTGTTAGCGTTAAAAAACCTAAGGGAGCTTTATATGCCTTCCCTAAGCTGGACTTAAAGAAATTTAACCTTAGAGACGATGAAAGACTGGTACTGGATTTATTAAAATCTGAAAAAATGCTTTTAGTCCAAGGTACCGCCTTTAACTGGCCAGAGCCAGATCATCTGCGAGTGGTATTTTTACCCCACAAAGAAGACTTAACTAAGGCACTCACAGATTTTGGCAACTTTTTAGAGAACTACTCACAGTAATCAAATTACTGCCGTATTTATCAGTAATAGTCATAACAAACACAGCCACTATAGTTTTTATCGTGGCTGTTTTTATATGCTCATGACAAGGCGCTATCGATTACGCGAAACTCTATAGCAACCAGCTAAAGTGAACGGCTAAGTGAAAAGCTATAGTAAAGGGCTAAACAAATAAAAAACTTGTTCAATCACCCTTTTGTACCAAGGGCGTTTATTCCACTGTGCTAAAGTAAGTTGCTCAGAATCATCAATATAGCTTTGCTGTAACTGCTGTAATTTATAAGCAAACTTAACATCGTCAACCGCTAAAGTGAGTTCAAAATTTAGCCACAAGCTACGCATATCCATATTTACCGTACCAATCAAACAATGTTCATCATCAATCAACACCGACTTAGTGTGCAGCAAACCACCGTTAAACTGATGAACTTTTATGCCAGCATTTAACAGTTCAGTGAAAAACGAACTACTGGCCCATTTGACCATAGTGGAATCGTTGCGCCTTGGGATAATAATATTAACATCAACTCCCCGTAACGCTGCGGTGACTAAGGCCACTAACAAGTATTCACTGGGTACAAAGTAAGGTGTGGTAATAACAATGCGTGTACGGGCTTGATATAAACTTTGTAATAATACTTGATGAATAACATCTTCCGGCATCCCTGGGCCCGATGGAATAACTTGAACTAATGACGATGTATGAGTCGACTCTGCCGCTGGCGGCTGCTCAGGTAAAAAGCGCTCATTGGTTTCAACTTCCCAGTCCCAGCTGCTTACGGTATTAATCACTGGTACAACAGGTCCGGTGATCCGCACCATCATATCAATCCACTCTCCCACCTCGCTGGACTGCTTAAAATATTTAGGATCAACTAAGTTCATTGAGCCGGTATAGCCCACGGTATTGTCTATGACAACAATTTTACGATGCAAACGCAGATCCATGCGCCTAAACAGCATACGCAGTGGACTAACAATCAATGCCGGCACCACTTTAATTCCTGCATCTGTCATTAACTTTGGCCATGATGATTTGAAAAACTGGCGACTGCCGGCGGCATCCAATAGTAATTTAATGGCGACATTACGCTGGCTAGCGGCAATCAATGCATTAGCCACTTCATCTGCAAGACCACCGGGATGCCAAATATAAAACTCCATATGAATACAATTTTTAGCCTTATTTATATCGCTAATTATTGAGTTTAAAATGTCATCGGTAGTATGTTTTAACACCATTTCATTGGCAGTAAGAGATGGGATCCTTAATTGGGTGTCACACAAATGACTAATAGGAATAGCATAATGACTTTGGCTTTCTGGTTTATGGGCATTATGCTCATATAACGCTTTAAACCACTCGGCATAGGGTTTATACATGGCTTTTGAACGATTTGAGCGGGTTTTACCCAAATGCAATTCACCAAATAATAAGTAGGCAAACACCCCAACAAAAGGCAAAAAGTAAATAATCAACAACCAAGAAAATGACACGCCGATACTTCGACGTTTGATAACGATTCGAATTGCCACCACACCTAAAATAAGCCAATAAAGCACCACACCAACAATGGCAATAATTTGGGTCAATTGATCCATAGTTTTTACAGTATTCCTAGGTGTATTGAAAAGTTAATAGTAAAGTTGATTGTACTCTTTAAACAAGCAAGCATATAGCAAAGCTAATCATTCAGCTGTCATACATCTATCTCGAGGTAACATTGAACCTTAACAAATTAAAATATTGGATCATGATCGGGCTATTGTTAAGTGGCGGTTTGTATTTATTTGTAGTGACGAAATTCAATGGCGAAGCCGAGGTTATGATGAGTGAACTACAACCCATGTTTGTGTCTCAATGTTTATCCCAAACAGTCAGCAAGCCCCTTGATCAACAAGGACGCTTACGTATTGCTGTTTGGAACATTTATAAACAACAAAAGAGAAACTGGCAAACTGAATTACAGCAAATCACTCAAGGCTCAGATTTGTTACTTCTGCAAGAAGCCAAACTTAATCGTCGTTTCTCAAAGTACTTAGCCGATACCCAGCACCATGTGGTAATGGCCAAAGGGTTTAACCTGCTTAACGTACCAATGGGGGTTATGAATATTTCATCTCAACCAGCTAGTGAAGCCTGTGCCTATCAAACTGCAGAACCGTTAATCCGATTCGCCAAATCGACTCTTGTGGCCGCCTACCCATTATCTAATGGCCAGCAATTACTGGTGGTCAATTTACACGGCGTTAATTTTGACTGGCGACTAAATAGTTACGAATCACAACTGAAAAAAGTGCTAAAAAAAGTCGCCATACATCAGGGGCCGGTTATTTTAGCAGGAGACTTAAATACCTGGCGAGAAGGTAGAATGAGTATCGTAAGGCAACTCACTCATGGCCTGAGCCTAACAGAAGCTAAATACAAAGCAGATTTTCGTAAACGGGTGTTTGGCTTACCACTTGATCATATATTTTATCGCGGTTTAACCTTAATAAATGCAGACTCTAACGAAACCTCAGCCTCAGATCATAATCCGATCCAAACAGAGTTTATCCTGCAATAACACCCTGAGCAAAATTAAACCACTTTAAAACTAATCAATTTGGCTTCTTCAGCAAAAAAGCGATAAAAATCCTCTTGCTGATCTTGCTTGCCAACAAACGCCACTAAAGCTTTTTTATTGGTACCTTTTACTAGCTCAAGTATCTGACTCAAGCGTGTTACAAAATTTGTCTTTACCGCTTCAGGCCATGCACTGGTTTGAATTTTGACAACATAGGGTCTGAGGTTTTTATTCTTATTATCCACTTTTTGCCACCAGCCAGCGGATAACTTAATCATAATATAGTCAGCTTCAACTTGTGGTTTATCCCATGCTAAGGTGCTGTAAAACACCTTGGTATCATTATTGTCAGTTTGAAAACGAAACTTTTGCTTGCCTACTGGGTTAATGATTTTTGTGAAAATCTGCCCATATTGGTTTCCCTCAACCCCTTCAAATGAAAGCGCCCTGTCACGATCGTAAGGAAAGTCAAAATACTGATCGACTATGCTTTGAAAAGAGCTGGTCAGATAATTCGCTTTACGCTTACTGCTTACAGTTTTCGCGGCCTTCGACCTTGTTAATTGATTAACATCATCAGCGGCAATCTCGGTAGTACTCACCGCTTTAACGGACTTTGCGGCGGTTAAAGTAAACCGATTTGGATAGGCTAACGGAAAGCCTTCATCACTGCTCAGCCGTGATGTTTTGCCTTGCTGCTTAATTTTACTGCTGGCTTTAGCGTAACAATGCTGCTCATGTTCAACGTTTTTTGAGGTTTTAAAATAAGGTCTACGTAAGTTAACCGCTTTTTTGTAAGAGCAAGGTATAAGCGCCACAGCGCATTCATCGCAAACAAAATTAAGTGATTTTACATTGTCGAGTATATAAAGCTCTTCGTTGGTGACTAATCTATCTAATTGCAAACAGCGAGCATCATCCATATTTAATCTCATTTAACTTAACATTTTCTTTCATAATCAAGCTTATCCGTTGTTATGCTAACGTAAATTTTGGTTAATTGTTAATATAAAATACAGTTGTATGGCGCAGTGTAGTTGATTACAGTAGACAGATAGCTTTTTAGCCGTAATCCGTATTCATTAGCGACACGGATCTGCTATTCGCCTTAATCCTATTACCGAGGCAGATTATGAAACCAAGCACTTTTATGGCATGGATCACCCGTATGCCATTGTTAGAACGTTGGGCTTTGATGCATTGTTTTCAAAAAGAAAACGTATCAGAGCATTGTCATCAAGTCGCTGTGATTGCGCACTTATTGGTGGTCATTAAAAATAAACGCTTTGGCGGTAAGCTAAATCCAGAAAAAGCAGCTACCATCGCCCTTTACCATGAAGTATCAGAAACCAAGCTCCAAGATATCAACTCCAACACCAAATATCACAGTCCTGAATTTACCAAAGCCTTTAAAAAGCTTGAAGATCTGGCAGAAAAAGAATGCTTAGCCTCGTTACCTGAAGATCTGCGTGAAGAAATGGAGCCACTATTAGTTCAAACCCAAGTCGACCCAGAATACAAAGCTATCGTCAAAGCCGCAGATATTTTACAAGCCTATGTGAAAACCATGAATGAGCTACGCTTTAACAATGACGAGTTTCAACATGTAAAAATTAACTTGGATAAAAAGCTTAAGCAAATGGAACAAGATTTACCTGAAGTAAAATGTTTTATCGAAATTTTCCTCGATAGCTGCACTTCCACATTAGATAAATTGACTGAAAACGAATTAACTAACTGATGCTCACACAGTAAAGGATGATCAATGTCAGACAATGAAATACACAGTAGTGATGTCACTGAAAATGAATTACCTGCCATCAATGACAAACAAATGAACGCTGATATTGAGGGCAGCACTAAGATAAATCCATGGCATGAACGCCGCCTAGGTGAAGATAAATTACGCCGTAATGATCACCGCAGTCCATTTCAGCGTGACAGAGCAAGAATACTGCACTCAGCCGCCTTTCGTCGCCTACAAGCTAAAACTCAGGTACACGGCATTGGCATGAACGATTTTTTTCGCACTCGTTTAACCCATTCATTAGAAGTATCACAAATAGGCACAGGCATCGCTGCCCAGCTTAAACGTAAATTCCCTGACATTGAGCAACTATTAGATTCAATGAGCTTAATAGAGTCACTATGCTTAGCCCATGATATTGGTCATCCGCCATTTGGTCATGGCGGTGAAGTGGCCTTGAACTATATGATGCGCCATCACGGCGGATTTGAAGGCAACGGTCAAACTTTTAGAATTTTAGCCAGACTTGAACCCTACACCGAATACTGGGGCATGAATCTAACCAGGCGAACCTTACTTGGAGTGTTAAAGTATCCCGCTTTATATAGCCAGTTACATGTCGATTTAGGTCACCCAGAAATAACCAGCCACAGACAATTAAGACCTTCACAGTGGCCATCGGTAAAAGGCCTTTTTAACGATGACAAAGATATCTTCGATTGGGTGCTTTCAGGTTTGAGTGTAAATGATAGAAACCGCTTTATCAGCATTAAAAACAGCACTAATCAACACTATCCTCACCACAGAACCCAGTATAAATCTTTTGATTGCTCCATTATGGAACTGGCGGATGATATCGCTTATGCAGTCCATGATTTAGAAGATGCTATCGTGATGGGCATAGTCACGCCTTTGCAATGGCAGCAGGATGTCGCTGACAAATTAAGCCAAAGTAATGACCCATGGCTTACTCACGAATTTACCCATATCGCAGATAAATTATTTTCCCATCAACATCACTTACGTAAAGATGCCATAGGTACCTTAGTGAATGGTTTTGTCACTGCCATTAATATCGAGCAAGACGACAAATTTGATGAACCTTTATTAAAATACAATGCCAGCCTAGAGCCTGACTTTGCCATCGCACTGCATACTTTAAAACAATTTGTCTATAAGTACGTTATCCGTAAACCTGAAATGCAAATGCTCGAATACAAAGGCCAACAAATTGTCATGGAATTATTTGAAGCCTTTGAGTCTGATCCACAACGTTTGCTGCCATTAAACACTCAAGAACGTTGGTTACATGCCAAGGAGAATAACCTTAATCCAATGCGAATTATTGCAGATTATATTTCTGGAATGACCGATGAATTTGCCGGTAAGTTGCATCAGCAATTATTTGGCCCCAAGTCTTCTGGCATTTTTGAGATTAGCTTAGAAAGATAACCTTACTTACCTATCAAGATGAGACCCCTGTGTTAGTGGCTTTGATGAGCGTTAAGCATCTAAAGTCACTAACACTGTAATAAAACTTCAATTTACTTCCAGCCAAAGCACACTCAGTTAGCTTAAATTTTTATGCTATTAATTCAAAGGTAAAACACTCTTAGTGAATTAACCGCCAGCTTTGCTGGCATGATAATAATCACTTAACTAAGCCTTTTTGTGTAATTAAATTACCATTCGTAGCGATTTGTGCTGTGGATCACGACATATATACCGCTAAAGGAGTAATTTTATCACGTAGACGCTAATAATTTGCCAAGGTCACAGCTATAACAGCTGCTAAGAGTTGTTAACTAAAACGCTTTAGTTAACAATTTTTGAGGACGTAATAATGACTGTCAACAACACCGAACAACTTGAGCTACTGGTAGAGCGAGTCGCTAAAGCGCAGAAAGAATATGCTAATTTCAGCCAAGAACAAGTCGACAATATATTCAGAGCAGCAGCGCTTGCCGCCACAGATTCTCGTATTAAACTTGCTAAAATGGCAGCAACAGAAACCAACATGGGTTTATTAGAAGACAAAGTCATTAAAAATCACTTTGCATCTGAATATATATACAACAAATATAAAGATGATAAAACCTGCGGTATCATCGCTGAAGACATCACTTTTGGCACCATCACCATTGCCGAACCTGTAGGGATAATTTGCGGCATAGTGCCCACAACTAACCCTACCTCAACTGCCATTTTCAAAGCGCTGATTAGCCTTAAAACCCGTAACGGTATTATATTCTCGCCACATCCAAGAGCCAAGCAATCCACCACGACTGCAGCACGTATTGTTTTAGATGCCGCCGTTGCCGCTGGTGCACCCAAAGACATTATCGGCTGGATTGACGAACCTTCAGTGGCGCTGTCTAACCAACTTATGACACACGATAGCATCAACCTTATCCTCGCAACTGGCGGCCCCGGTATGGTTAAAGCTGCATACTCATCGGGTAAACCTGCCATTGGGGTTGGTGCGGGTAATACCCCAATCGTGATTGATGAAACCGCTGATATAAAACGCGCAGTAAGCTCAATCCTTATGTCAAAAACCTTCGATTACGGCGTCGTGTGCGCCTCAGAGCAAGCCATCATCGTGGTAGACAGTATTTATGAGCAAGTTAAACAACGCTTTGAAACTCATGGCGGTTACCTGTTATCCGATTCAGAGACCGCTGCCATGCAAGAGGTTATTCTTAAAAATGGTGGGTTAAATGCTGACATCGTTGGTCAAAGTGCCCCAACCATTGCCAACATGGCAGGAATTACTGTCCCAAGCTGGACTAAGGTATTAATTGGTGAGGTGACGGATATCAATGAAGCTGAAGCCTTTGCCCATGAAAAGTTATCACCACTTTTAGGTATGTACCGCGCCACTGATTTTAATGATGCCATGGACAAAGCTGAAGCATTAGTGACATTAGGCGGCATTGGTCATACCTCAGGGTTATACACTGACCAAGATGGCCAAGTAGAAAGAGTTAAAGCCTTTGGTTTTAGGATGAAAACTGCGCGGATATTAATAAACACTCCAGCATCACAAGGAGGTATTGGCGATTTATATAACTTTAAATTAGCGCCATCACTGACTTTGGGCTGTGGTTCATGGGGCGGTAACTCAATATCTGAAAACGTTGGCCCAAGCCATTTAATTAATAAGAAAACTGTCGCTAAAAGGGCTGAAAATATGTTGTGGCACAAACTACCCTCTTCAATTTATTTCCGCCGAGGCAGTTTACCCATTGCATTAGAAGAGCTATCAACTAAAAAACGCGCCTTAATTGTCACTGACAAGTTTCTGTTTAATAACGGCTATTGCGATGAAACCATTAAAATCTTAAAAGCTCAGGGGCTTGAAACAGAAGTATTCTATGACGTTGAAGCGGATCCTACTTTAGCCATTGTGAAACAAGGCGCTAAAGTTGCTCAAAGTTTCCAACCTGATGTCATCATAGCATTAGGTGGTGGTTCGCCTATGGATGCGGCTAAAATAATTTGGGTATTGTATGAACATCCTGACGTTGATTTTGCTGACTTAGCTTTGCGTTTTATGGATATTCGCAAACGTATTTATAAGTTCCCCAAATTAGGGGTTAAAGCGCAAATGGTGGCAATACCGACCACCTCTGGCACAGGCTCAGAAGTGACCCCGTTTGCCGTGGTAACCGATGAAGTGAGCGGCATGAAATACCCTATTGCTGATTATCAACTCACTCCTAACATGGCAATTGTCGACCCCAATTTAGTAATGGATATGCCAAAGTCATTAACCGCTTTTGGTGGCATTGACGCTGTAACTCACGCATTAGAAGCTTATGTTAGCGTGATGGCAAATGAATTTAGTGACGGTCAGGCTTTACAAGCATTGGAATTATTATGTGAGCATTTACCGGCAGCTTATGAACTGGGCGCTAAAGCCCCCATAGCCAGAGAAAAAGTCCATAACGGCGCCACTATCGCAGGTATTGCCTTTGCTAATGCTTTTTTAGGCATTTGCCACTCAATGGCCCATAAGCTCGGTGCTGAGTTTCATTTAGCCCATGGGTTAGCAAACGCATTGTTAATCAGTAATGTTATTCGCTTTAACGCCACCGATATGCCGACCAAGCAAGCTTCTTTTAGTCAGTACGACCGCCCAAAAGCCTTATGTCGTTATGCAAAGATAGCTGAAACCCTAAAGCTTGAAGGTATTGACTCAAACACCACTGATAAAGACAAGGTAGCATTGCTAATAAGTAAAATAGAACAGTTAAAAACCGCAGTCGGTATTCCGACATCTATCAAGGAAGCTGGTGTTAATGAAGCCGATTTCTTAGCCAAATTGGATGAATTAGCCGAGCACGCTTTTGATGATCAATGTACTGGCGCCAATCCGCGCTTCCCGCTTATTAGTGAGTTAAAGCAGATATTATTAGATAGCTTTTATGGTAAGCCATATCAAGATAACTAATGGCTATGTTCTAGTTGCTACTTTTCGGCACTGGCTCTGGTACAAGTCTACACAAGCTAGAGTTATAAAAGAACTGGCTTGAACAGTAGCGATTAATTAACAGCTGATACAATATTGATTATCATCAAATGTATCAGCGGTATTTTTATTTAATAATTTACTGTTTACCTTTGCTTTATTAGTGTCAGTGAGCCATCCAGATGCACATCACGTTGTGGATATGCCACCACAATATTGTTTTGATCTAATAATTCATCCAGAGCAAAACGAATATTACTTCGCGTTACCCTTAACCCCCCTTCTACAGTGGAGTTAATCCAAAAGTTAACTTCAAATATTAGCGCGTTGTCACCAAAGTCTTCAAAACTCACCACAGGTTTAGGCTCAATTAATACCTCTTTTTGTGCGATAGTTGCTTCATATAACAAATCTGCGACAACTCTTGCCTTAGTCCCATAAGCTACGCCAACCCGCACATTTGACCTGACTAAATTATCAACTAGTGTCCAATTCACCACAGTGTTTTCTAATAACGTGCTATTGGGGATCAACAAGTGAACGCCATCAACCCGTCTAATCCGAGTCGAACGATTATTAATGGCTTCGACAATGCCTTTAGCACCTTCAACTTCAAGAAAATCACCAATTTTAATGGGGCGTTCCCACATTAATATCCAACCACTAATGAAGTTGTTAATAATGTTTTGAGCGCCAAAACCAAAACCGATTGCAATGGCACCGGACAAAAATGCAAATGCGGTAATGGGCACATTAATTAAATCAAGCGAAGTAATTAATAATATTGCAATGGCGATAACATACAATATACGTTGCAACAGATGGATAATATTAGGGTCAGTCTTTTTAGACGTTAACCGCTTAGTGATCAGTTTTACTAGCAATTTGGTGATGAACAAACCAACAATTATGATCACCGGAATGATCAATAACCCACCTAAGGTAATTGGCTGTTTTGCCACAGTAAACACAGTCAAATCTAGCCATTGTTCAACTTGTACGAAATCCATTATTGCACCTCTTCGTTATTACTAAACCTGAATTCATATTTAGATTCAAGATCCTAAATACACTGCTGACGGGTCCACTAAAAACCGTGTTCCTAATGCCTCACGACCAAATAGCATTAAATAACTCATGTCAGATCTATCGGTAAGAGTAATCTCAATCGACCACTTTTGTTCACCAAGAATTACCGGGGTTTTAATCACGTAACGTTGCTCAGACGTGCCATTAGATGACTTGATTTTACGGATATCACTAATTGGGGCATGGCAACTTTTCACCTTTTCAACATTGTGTGAATCAGGGTGAATATCAAACGAGACACAATGCTCGCCATCTATCAGCACCTTTTTAATATTATCGACATGCAATGACGAGGTTTTAGCGCCCGTATCCACGCGAACTTGTAACTCTGAGATACCAAATTTAGGCAGAGCGATATACTCTAAGTTGCCAATAATCGTTTTATTTTTCATACCGAAACTCATTAATTTACATTATCTGGTAATAGTTGTTCTTGAACATTTTCAATATGTTCTGCAATTTTTTCATCATTTTCGCTAAAGTACGCTATATGAAACATGGCTTCACCTTCTTGCACTAGCGGTATGTTTTGTTTACCGATTAATATGCCAGAGCGTGATGCGATCACCGAATCAATCACTTCGCCATAAGGGCTACCAATTTCAGCTAAAACTTGTCCTTTAGTAATTTGTTCACCCAAATTAGCAATGTTATGCACAATACCACTGGCATTGGCACGTACCCACTGACTGCCGTTGGCGATAAATGGGGCGCGCTTTTTCTTTGCTTTTGATGATGATTTTCTAATCATGCCTAAGTGCTGCAACACATTTAAAATGCCTTTCATGCCTGCACGTATTGAAAACTCATCAAATCTTAGCGCTTCACCTGCTTCATACAAGAGGATTTTGGTTTCATTCTTAACAGCTGCCTCCCTTAAAGAACCATCCACTAGGTTTGAATTTAAAATCACTGGCACGCCAAACACTTCGGCAAGTAGTTTGGTTTCCTCATCGTCCATATCCGCTCTAATTTGCGGGAAATTAGAGCGGTGTATCGCGCCAGTATGTAAATCGATGCCGTAATCGCAGTGCCTGACAATTTCATTAAGAAATATATGTGCCACCCGTCCAGCTAATGAACCTTTCGCAGAGCCAGGAAAACAGCGATTTAAATCCCGTCTATCTGGCATGTAGCGGCTTTGATTCACTACCCCATACACATTGACCATAGGTACAGCTATGAGGGTCCCTGAAGTGATCTTAAATTTATTTTGTTTAATTAGCCTTCGTATAATTTCAATGCCATTTAATTCATCACCATGTACCGCCGCACTGATAAATATTGTTGGCCCCGGCTTTTTAGCTCGGATTATATGTACCGGTAAAGAAACATCAGCATCGGTATATAATTTTGCTACCGGTAGCTCTATTTTGCGCTGCCCACCGGGTAAAATGGTAAAATCGCCAATAATTAACTTATCCAAAATGACGTCCTAATCAGCCTTTACCACGGGTTTTGTTTTTATGGGGCTTGGCATTCTTTTCTAAAAATTGAAATACCATTGACGCGACATCTTTACCCGTTGCCGTTTCAATACCTTCAAGCCCTGGCGATGAATTAACCTCCATCACCATTGGCCCGTTTTGAGAGCGCAGTAAATCAACGCCGCATAAGTTTAGCCCCATAATTTTGGCTGCATTAACTGCTGTTTCACGCTCCTCTTTAGATAACTTAACCACTTCAGCTGAGCCACCACGGTGCAAGTTGGAACGAAACTCACCTTCAGCGCCTTGACGTTTCATTGCCGCAACAACCTTACCGCCTACCACTAAACAACGAATATCGGCGCCGCCAGCCTCTTTTACAAACTCTTGCACCAAAATATTGGCCTTTAACCCCATAAAAGCTTCGATAATGGCTTCAGCAGCTTTAGCTGTATCAGCAAGAACCACCCCGATACCTTGAGTGCCTTCTAGTAGCTTAATCACAACAGGCGCACCACCAACGTTTTTAATTAAATCTTTAATGTTGTCAGGCTTATTAGCAAAACCGGTACGTGGCAGCCCAATGCCTTTACGTGACAATAATTGCAATGAACGTAATTTATCGCGAGATCGGCTAATGGCGACAGATTCATTGATATTAAAAGTCCCCATCATTTCAAATTGTCTCGCCACAGCAGTACCGTAAAATGTCACTGATGCACCAATACGCGGGATCACAGCATCATACATAGGAAGCTCTTTACCATCGTAGCGCAAGGTTGGTTTGCTGCTGGTAATATCCATGTAGCAATGTAATGTATCAATAATATCAACAGTGTGACCCATGGCTTCACCGGCCTCTTTTAAGCGGCGAGTTGAATATAAATTTGGGTTTCTTGATAGAATGGCAATTCTCATAATATGTCCTGAACATGTTTCTTTTATTGCACAAAGGTGCTGTAATTCGCTGAGTGTAAGAGTATCTCTCTCATAAATATAACGTTATATTTTGATGTGTTTAATTAAAAAATTTAATCACAGCTTTTAAAGGATTTTGATGAAAGTAGAATTATTAAAAACATTTTTAGAAGTTAGCCATACGCTACATTTTAGAGTCGCTGCCGAAAATTTGTTTATCACTCAATCTGCTGTCAGTGCCAGAATCAAGCTTTTAGAAGAGGACTTGGGGGTGTTACTGTTTGATCGCAGTAAGAAACACCTCAAATTAACCCCTGAGGGTAACCGCTTAATTAAGCATGCCAATGAGCTGTTATTGATGTGGCAAAAAGCCAAGCAAGATGTGGGGATTGCTGAGGGTGATAACCACCAACTGGCCATAGGTTCTATCATGTCTATATGGGATATCGTCCTACAAGGCTGGCTCACTAAAATTCACCTCAATATCGAAGGGATGAGTTTATTAACCAGTACCCTATCGCCCGTTGAATTAAGAAAAAGCCTGTTAAGTCGCGTTATTGATGTGGCCTTTTTATTCGAGCCGCCTTATGTAGAAGATCTTGTCATCACTAAGGTTGCGACTGTGCCGTTATATCTTGTGAGCACTGAAGCGAACTCAGACAGTCAAAAGTCGACATTAGCAAACTACATTATGGTGGACTATGGTGAGTCGATTAACAGCCAATACCGCCGCAGTTTTCAAGACTCACCGCCAGCAAAACACTCGATGAACCAACCAAGGATTGCACTTAATTTTTTATTGGATGTCGGTGGCTGCGCATACCTGCCAAGACAAATGGCGTTTGAATATATTGAAAGCAATAGACTTTTTATTGTCGAAGATGCGCCGGTTTTTTCTCGAGAAATTTATGCAGTGTATCTAGAAAAAGGTCATAAAGTGGATATTATTGAACAAACGCTACAGCTATTTCCCTATTTAAAAACATAAAGCTAATGGACAACTAGCATTTGTTACACGTTTTTTTAGTCTGGTAATAACAAAGCCCAACAAGGATTACTATGGATAGAAGATCATTTTTAACAACCTTGGCAAAAGGCAGTGCTGCTGTAGTCGCTGGCACCACGATTGCTGGAACAGCAACTTGGTTTAGCATCAGCCCAGCACCTCGGCCATTGACTATCGATAATATATTATCTCAAATAGCGCAATTGCTTGCTGCAGCCGTCATTGGCAACAACCCAGAGCAAGCAGCAAAGGCTACTTTAAGCACGACATCAGCAGGTTGGGATTTAAACCAAATTTTTACTCATTGCGCCCAAAGTGTTGAGTATTCAATGACAGGTTATCCCCAGCAAAAAGCAGAGATTTTTAAACACACTATTGGGGCTAGCGCATTTGCTTTATTCAATGCTAAAGGCAAGATGACTCATAACCTTGCAGAAGTCATACCCGGTGCACCTTTAATTTCAAAGCAGGCTGATTATTTGCTAGCCCTCAAAAGGTTGCAACAATCGCTCGTAGATTTTCAGCAATATAACGGTCATTTACAGCCCCACTTTGCTTATGGCAAGCTCAGTAAACAAGACTACGCCCTTGCCCATGTAATGCACTTTAATAATCATATGCAGCAAATACAGCTGCGCACGTTAAGCTGAAACTATATAAGGTCAATAACAGCCATTATATTGGCCTAGTGTCAGCAATTTGGTTTAACGAGACCTAGTGTTAGTTCACCAATAAGCGCATCTGGTTGATCGACTCCAATATATACACTATCAATACCTTTAATAGGCTCAACTAAGGTTAGTTTGACATTGGGAGCGCCAGAAAAGTTAAAGCGTTTTATCGTTTCAGCACGTCGAATGGCTAATTTGTTGGGTTCGACAGTTTTAATATTACTTAAATCAATGCTAAAGCTATTAAACACTCCGTAGCGAATATGTAATTTATTCTGAATTATGACGCTTGCTCCTGAGCCTGAATTTAAATCTGCGAGGCCAAGCTCAGCTTGAGTGTTTGGGTTGTAATTATCAGTGACTAATGAGGCTGCACAAGTCTCTATTGTGATCGGTCTGCGTGACATAGCACGGTATTCAGCAATAAAGAATACTAAACTCACCAAGGTTAATGCCGTTACCACATTAGCGCTGAACGCTGAAAACATAAAATGAACCAGTAAATGCATCAGCGGTATTTCAAACATTATCATCATTATAAATCCTAGCGCGTTAGACTGATTACCGTCTTTATGATGATAACTAAATTGTGAATCACCGTGATATGTTGACGGTTTGATTAAATGGCCACACAAAAAGAAGCTCCAAACTCTGGCTTCAAAAATCATGATATCGGCTACCAAGTTATTACCAAATAAAGCACTAATTGGCTGCTTAATTGCAATATCAGGATCAACTCCTGATTTAAGCGCCGTTTTTATGGCAAATATCACGCAGGTAATTGAAAATACCTCAATTAATACAAATACCGTCAGTAACAGGTAACGGATCTGAGTTAAATAAGGCCATAATATTTGTTGCTCTGAGGGAATAATATAACTGCCAAGCAGTATTAAAATAGCAAAATAACCGAGTGCCTTAACGAGTGCTAACTTGGTAGATTTGATACACAAAAAGCAAATTATGGGTAAAATGATAGCAGCGTCAATGAGTAACAACCAATCGAATTTTGCTGCGCCATAATCATTAATCCACATATCGTTTTGATAAAATAAAAACCAGGCAAACGATAGAACTAGCAGACTAATAAAAGGGATTTTGGAAGCTAATGGCCATGTTCGCATTCGATCACTCCTTAATTAACACTGTTTTCTTAGCAAATAAAAACCTATCAGTGGCCATCTTCTGACCATCGACGATATGATCTTGGGTAAAGCTGGTGACAATTTCAAAATCATATTGGCAGAGCAAAGACGCTATAAATTCAGGTTGATAAAAATACATATGTAATTTGTCACCCTCAGCAGATTCCTGCACACATGATTGACTGTAATCAGCTTGCATAAAACCGATATAGACTAACGCTTGTGCTGTGGATACCTTAGCTAAAGATTCAATAAAAGGCGCTATATCGCTTTTTGCTAAATACGGCAGACAAAATGAGCACAGCAGTACATTAAATTTATTATTTGTTGCCGCAATCTGGCGAATATCGTTAACTTCAAATGTCGCTGCGGGGTTTTGCTGCTTGGCAATCGTTATCATCGCCGTAGATAAATCTATTCCACTGATATTTATCGGGACATTTCGTTGCTGAGCTAATGCTTGTTGCAAATACAAACTGGCGTTACCTGGTCCGCAACCGATATCGTATACAGAAATACCCGTTTCTGTTTTAAATGCCGATTTAGAACTAGATTCAATGTTGAATTGAGTGTCTATTAACGCAGCAAAACGATTAAGACTATCAGCATATAAGGCACAATCCATGTATTTTTGCTGATATTTATCAGCTGCTTTGTCAAATACGTTTACCGTTTGCTGGTACTTGTCCATTTAAAGAAGTGTCCATTTTTATAATGTTAATTCACCAGTATTAATTTATACACTATAAAATTGATGATCGGACTTATTTTAAAAACAAAAAAACCACTCGAAAGTGGCTTTTATTAATCGTTAGTTAAACGCTCGGGTTATAAAGCGCCGATGGCATCTTTACAGAGCTGGGTAATACGACCCCAATCTTCTTGTTCCATTGCATCAGTAGGCGCTATCCAGCTACCACCAATACAATCAACATTAGCTAATGCTAAGTAATTTTTATAACTTGTCGGCGTAATACCGCCTGTTGGACAAAAACGAATATTCGCCAATGGACCCGAGAAGGCTTTCAGTGCATTAACGCCGCCAGACGCTTCAGCTGGGAAGAATTTAAAATGGGTGTAACCCAACTCCATCCCCGCCATGACTTCTGAGATGCTCGCAACACCTGGAATTAACGGCACATTACCACGCTTAGCTGCTTTTAACAGGTCAACGGTAGCACCTGGCGTAATAATAAATTGTGAACCCGCATCTACAGCTTGCTGCAGTTGCAATTCATTTAAAATAGTACCTGCCCCCACTAACGCCTCTGGGACTTCTTTAGCAATCAATGCAATGGCTTCTAAAGCACATTCTGTGCGTAAAGTGACTTCTAAAACACTGATGCCGCCCGCTACTAATGCTTTAGCTAACGGTACTGCATGCTCAATTTTATTGATAACCATTACAGGAACAATCGGGCTGCGTTTAAAAATATCTTGTGGCTGTAACGTCCAGTTATTCTCAAGCATTCGAGTATCTTCCTTTTAATTAATAAATTTCGTCAATGGCACTGGTACTACGAGCGCCCGTTTCTGGGCTGCTTAAACTATTTCGTAATGCACCAAATAATTCACGGCCCATGCCATAACTTGAGTGATGTAGATCTACTTTCCCTGCTACACGTGCAGTTAAAGTGGCTTCATCCACCAGTAAACTTAGCTCGCCGGTATCAGCATTGACACGGATCATGTCGCCATCTTCAACCTTAGCGATAAGGCCACCATCTAATGCTTCTGGCGTTAAGTGAATCGCTGCAGGCACTTTGCCTGACGCGCCAGACATACGGCCATCTGTAACAAGCGCCACTTTGAAGCCCTTATCTTGTAAGGTACCTAAATATGGCGTGAGTTTATGTAACTCTGGCATACCGTTAGCTTTCGGGCCTTGGCCTTTTACCACCACAACACAATCTCGGTCTAAACCACCTGCTTGGAAAATTGCATCAAGCTTGTTTTGGTCGTCAATCACAACCGCTGGACCTTCAACAATTCTGTTAGCTGCTGGTACAGCAGAGACTTTGATCACTGAACGACCAAGGTTACCTTTAAGTAATTTTAGACCGCCGTTATTTTGAAAAGGTGTGTCGATGTGAGTTAACACTTCTTTGTCTAAACTTTCTGTTGGCCCATCAACCCAAGTTAACTTGCCATCAATAATGCGCGGCTCTTGGGTATATTTTCGTAAACCAAAGCCAGCTACAGTGTTGACATCTTCATGGATAAGACCTGCATCTAACAGCTCTTTTACTAAAAATGCCATGCCGCCTGCGGCGTGGAAATGGTTAATATCAGCATGTCCATTTGGATAAACCTTGGCCATTAACGGTACGCAATCAGATAAATCTGAAAAATCGTCCCAGTTGACAATGATGCCAGCGGCGCGCGCGGCAGCAACAATGTGCATAGTCAGGTTGGTAGAACCACCTGTTGCAAGGATACCGACGATGCCATTAACCACTGATTTTTCGTTAACAATCTCACCGATTGGGGTGTATTGGGTACCCATTTCAGTTAAACGACACACTTGTTTAGCTGCCATTGCGGTTAGTTCATCACGTAGTGGATCATCAGGATTCACAAACGAAGAACCAGGAAGCTGTAGCCCCATCATTTCAAGCATTAACTGATTAGAGTTAGCAGTACCGTAGAAAGTACAAGTACCCGCACTGTGATAAGAGCTTGATTCAGCTTCTAACAATGCAGCTCTATCAACTTTACCTTGTGCAAATTGTTGACGTACACGGGCTTTTTCTTTGTTTGGAATACCAGATTTCATTGGGCCTGCTGGCACAAACATCATTGGTAAATGACCAAAACTTAACGCGCCAATCAATAAACCCGGAACAATCTTGTCGCAAATACCTAATAATAAGGCGCCGTCAAACATATTGTGAGATAAACCCACCGCCGTTGACATTGCAATCACTTCACGACTCAGTAAGCTTAGCTCCATGCCAGGTTGGCCTTGGGTAACACCGTCACACATTGCCGGAACGCCCGCAGCAACTTGAGCAACACTACCGACTTCTTGGCAGGCTTTTTTAATGAAATTTGGGTAATCTTCATATGGCTGATGAGCAGATAACATGTCGTTAAATGCCGTCACAATACCGATATTCGCTTTGGTTAATTGACGTAAAGAGTCTTTATCATCTGGCTTACAAGCCGCAAAACCGTGGGCTAAGTTACCACAGCTTAATGCACTACGATGTACGCCTTTGGCGCGAGCATCGTTTAATGCTTCGAGATATTTTTTACGTGAATCTTGGCTACGAGCGATAATTCGATCGGTAACAGCTTGAACTACTGAGTGCATGGTTAACTCCTTTACGCGCTATAAAACACATCAACGGGCGTTTTACGCTGCGCTAATACGGCTCTAATTGGCATTGCATTCACATCGTCGCTTTCCAAAGCTTGGCGATATACGGATAGTTTTGACTCACCTACTAAATGCAGATAAATCTGGCGACTGTTTAAAATGGCACCTTTAGATAAGGTAATACGTGCATGTGGAGCAGTCGTTGGATTGACGGCTGCGCAAAGTAAACCAGTCGTAAAAGCGTTTTCTAATTCTTTACTGCAAGGGAACCACGAACAAGTGTGGCCATCTGTACCCATGCCTAATACCACAACATCAAATGGTTTAGGGAAGTTAGCCAGAGACTCAATCGTCATGTCACAGCCCTTTTCAGGGCTATCAAACATATTCTTTAAACCACGGAATTTGGCACTTGCTGCGCGATTTTGTAATAAATGTGCTCTTACTAAGCGCTCGTTAGAATCTGCAGCTTCTGCATCTACCCAACGTTCATCGGCAAGTGTGATATAAACATCACTCCAGTCGATCGCTTTATTGCTTAGTAATTGAAATAATTTAAGCGGTGTCGAGCCACCTGAAACAACAAGACTTGCTTTACCACGGCTATCAACCGCATCCTGCAACTGACTGGCAATTTTGTCAGCTAATTTGGCTTCGAGATCCGCTGGGGTTGCAAATGCTTTAAATACAGATTCTTTAATCATAATATTTCCTTACTCGTCCCAAGAACGACCATCTTTAGTGATTAAAGCAACTGAAGCCACAGGGCCCCATGTACCTGCTGGATATGGCTTAGGCTTCTCGCCGCCATTTTCCCAAGAATTGATGATGCCATCGACCCAAGTCCAGGCTTGCTCAACTTCATCACGGCGCACGAACAATGCTTGATTACCTAACATGGCTTCAAGTAATAAACGTTCGTAAGCGTCGGCAATGCGTTCGTTTTTAAAGGTATCGGTGAAACTTAAATCAAGTTTGGTAGTTTGGATGCGTTGCTTTTCTTCCAGACCTGGGACTTTATTCATCATTTGAATTTCAACACCTTCATGGGGTTGCAAACGAATAGTCAACTTGTTTGGTGGTAAGTTACGCATGGTGTCACGATATAAATTATGCGGCGGGTTTTTGAAGTAAACCACAATCTCACTGCTCTTAAACGGCATACGTTTGCCACTACGTAAGTAGAACGGCACGCCAGCCCAGCGCCAATTATCAATATCAACGCGAAGCGCTACAAAGGTTTCAGTGTTAGATTTAACATTGGCGCCCTCTTCTTCTAAATAACCAGGAACAGGTGAGCCTTTTAAATAACCACTAGAATATTGACCACGAACCGTGTTTTCAAACACGTTGTTTGGGGTAATTGGACGCAATGACTTAAGTACTTTTACTTTTTCATCACGAATGCTATCAGCATCTAAATTTACTGGCGGGTCCATTGCCACAAGCGTCAGCACTTGCAGTAAATGGTTTTGGATCATGTCACGCATTTGACCTGCAGTATCAAAGTATCCCCAACGACCTTCAATACCGACTTCTTCAGCTACGGTGATTTGTACATGATCAATCGTGCGGTTATCCCACTTAGAAGCAAACAATGAATTCGCAAAGCGCAGGGCAATGAGATTTTGAACGGTTTCTTTACCTAAATAGTGGTCAATTCGGTAAACTTGATTTTCATTGAAGAATTCAGAAACTTTGTCATTAATGACTTTTGATGACGCAAGGCAAGTGCCAATTGGCTTTTCAAGCACGATACGGGTGTCGGAATGAATAAGGTTTTGCTCATTAAGACAACGACAGATTTCACCAAAGATTGACGGAGGCGTGGCGAAATAGCTGACCATTACACGCTTAGTTGGCTCTAAAAGACCATGGAAAGCTTTGTAGCCTTCAGAATCGGTAAAATTAGTACCGATATAATGACAACGAGCAATAAAGCGAGCGAGGGTCTCTTCACATAACTCGTCCTTTACAAAAGTGTTTAATGCTTTATTGACAAGTTCAATGAACTCTTCTTGAGTAAAGGCATCTTTAGCGACACCAATAACTTTGGTGTCTTTATCTAATAGATTCGCTTTATCAAGCTGATAGAGAGAAGGTAACAACTTACGGCGTGCTAAATCGCCTTTGGTGCCAAAAAGTACAAAGTCGCAAGCCTTGGCGCCTATTGATGAGTTACTCATTGCTTAAAATACTCCTTTATTATGCGTGTTCACAGGCAAACCATTTTTAGTTGCCAGTGAATAAAAGCACACTTTTGTTGTAATATAACAACAGAATTAAATTTGTGCATTATAATTTTACAATTATTGATATTGGTTACATCTAGCCTTTTTCACATAAAACCTGATAGTATTTTAGTTGTTAAATTACTTTACTATCATAGATTAGTTACAAAAAATAAAACAAAACGGCTTATAATCGTTTTTAGAGGTATGAAAATTACTTCATTTCCTCCTAAATTGTAATTTATGATATAAAATTACATCATCCATTTTAGCGGACAATTACTTATGAATACCCTTGAGAAGGTGCAAAAAAGCCTTACACAATTTAGTAAGTCAGAGCGAAAAGTTGCAGAGGTCATTCTCTCTTCTCCGCAAACGGCGATTCACTCTAGTATTGCAACGCTTGCCAAAATGGCTGACGTCAGCGAACCCACTGTGAACCGTTTTTGTCGCAGACTTGATACTAAGGGCTTCCCTGATTTTAAGTTACATTTGGCCCAAAGTCTTGCTAACGGTACACCTTATGTAAGCCGCCATGTTGAAGAAGATGATTCTCCTGAATCCTATACAACAAAAATCTTCGAATCTTCAATGGCATCCCTTGATACTGCCCGTCAAAGCCTTGATGTGGTTGCAGTCAATAAAGCCGTAGATATTTTAACGCAAGCTAAAACAATATCGTTTTTTGGCTTGGGAGCATCCTCATCAGTTGCTCACGATGCGCAAAATAAGTTCTTCCGTTTTAACGTACCGGTCATTTGTTTTGATGATGTATTAATGCAACGTATGAGCTGTATTGGCTGCGATGAAGGTGATGTTGTGGTGCTTATATCCCACACTGGCCGTACTAAATCATTAATTGAAATAGCCCGAATTGCCCGTGAAAATGGCGCTGCGGTGATTGGGATTACTGCTCGTAACTCGCCACTGTCTCACGAATGTACGTTGCCGGTGACCATGGAAGTGCCAGAAGATACTGACATGTATTTACCTATGGCTTCACGTTTAGCACAGCTGGTTACTATTGATGTGTTAGCCACAGGCTTTACCTTGAGAAGAGGCCCGCGTTTTCGCGATAATCTAAAACGTGTTAAAGAAGTATTGAAAGAATCTCGGATAAATAAAGATCTTACCATCTAATTATTACTAAATAATTACCTGTCCGAAAGGCCGAACAATATTACCTGTTCGGCCTTTTTTATTGAATTTATACGACTCAGTCACAGATATACATCTCAAAAACGATCTTTTTGTTCGTAACTTTCCTACATAATTCGAAAATCTCTGTTAATATAAGTCCATAATATTTAGTACCGAATTCTTTTTCTTTTAAATTAACGGAGTATCCTATGTTCCGCAGAACTAAAATCGTTACGACACTTGGACCTGCAACCGACCGCGATGATAACCTACGTAAAATCATTGCCGCTGGTGCAAATGTTGTACGTCTTAACTTCTCACACGGCTCACCAGAAGATCATCTTAAACGTGCTACTGACGCTCGCAATATTGCAAAAGAGTTAGGTGTTCACGTAGCTGTATTAGGTGATTTGCAAGGCCCCAAAATTCGTGTATCTACCTTTAAAGATAACAAAAAAATTCAGTTGAATTTAGGTGATACTTTCATTTTAGATGCAGATCTTGCTAAAGGTGAAGGTGACGAGAAACAAGTTGGTATCGATTATAAAGAATTGCCAAATGACGTTGTCATAGGTGACATTCTTATGCTTGATGACGGCCGTGTTCAGCTTAAAGTTGAATCTGTAGAAGGTCGTAAAGTTTTCACTAGTGTTACTGTTGCGGGTCCTTTATCTAATAATAAAGGCATCAACAAAAAAGGCGGCGGATTAACAGCCCCTGCACTAACTGAAAAAGACAAAGCAGATATTTTAACGGCTGCGCAAATTCAGGTTGATTACTTAGCCGTTTCTTTCCCACGTACTGGCGCTGATTTAGATTTAGCACGTAAGCTTGCTGAAGATGCGGGCAGTTTTGCACTTATTGTATCAAAAGTAGAACGTGCAGAAGCTGTTGGTACTGATGAAGCGATGGACGATGTCATTAAAGCATCTGACGCGGTAATGGTTGCACGTGGTGACTTAGGTGTTGAAATTGGCGATGCTGCATTAGTTGCAGTACAAAAGAAACTTATCCGTCGTTCACGTCAATTGAACAAAGTTGTGATTACTGCAACTCAAATGATGGAATCAATGATTTCAAGCCCTATGCCAACTCGTGCTGAAGTTATGGACGTAGCGAACGCCGTACTAGATGGCACTGACGCTGTGATGCTTTCAGCTGAAACTGCTGCCGGTGACTTCCCTGAAGAGACTGTGTTAGCAATGAGCAATGTTTGTGCTGGTGCAGAACAGCATCCATCAGTGATGTCTTCTAAGCATAGAATGAACGAAACATTCGATACTATTGAAGAAACCATTGCCCTTTCAACTATGTATGCTGCAAACCATTTAAAAGGTGTTAAAGCTATCATCAGCTTGACTGAATCAGGCGAAACCACCAAGTTAATGTCGCGCATCAGCTCTGCATTACCAATTTTCGCACTGTCTCGTCATCAAAAGACCTTAGCAAAATTAGCTTTATTCCGTGGCGTTATGCCAGTTCAGTTTGATTCTACAGCTTTCCCAGCTGATGCATTAGCATCAGAAGCGTTAAAAGCGGTTGCAGCTGCTGGTTACCTTAAATCAGGTGACATGGTATTAATGACTAAAGGCGATGCAATGGAAACTGTTGGTGGCACTAACACTTGTAAAGTACTTGTTGTTGCTTAATATGAGTTAATTGCTTCAAATAGCTAATAAAAAACCACCTGATTAGGTGGTTTTTTTATGTGCTAAATATGTGTGTTTTGATTTAGAAAATTGTGTGTCGTCATTATTTCAGGCTAACAGTACCCAAGGCATAAACATTACTTGTTTAACATTCAAACCTCAGGTAACGCTAGACCGTTACAGTCAAACGTCAGTTAACTTTCGATTATAGGCTTTCAAAATCATTGACATGAATCGCAGCTAAGCGCTTTTCATTGGCATCAAGTAGCTGCTCAAGCTCTGCTTGATTAATCACGTCATTGGCTAAAGCTTGGTTAAACAAGTCAACCATTGGCTGTTTCGCATCAAGAGTCCCCGCTTTTTGGGCTTTCTTAAGGCGAGAGTACAAACCTTTACAAGCATATTTAGCTGTAAATGCTTGCTCAACTTCAGCAATGCCGCTGCTATCTCCGTCAAAATCAGCACATAAGAAAGTTAACCTATCTCTTGCTGGCGAAGGTTGCATGAAACCATCTGCTAAGGTCGTTGCTTGTTTGTCAGTTGGCGCATTAAAGTGATTACCTAATGGAAATATGATCACTCTAAGCAATACGCTAACAAACTTATTTGGGAAGTTACGAATAGCCTCTTCCAATGCTTTTGCGGCAAGATGTAATCTTTCAGTCATGACATAATGCACTGCCGGTAAATCATCTTGTTGACGGCCATTATCTTCAAACAGCTTTAAGGTTGCTGATGCTAGGTATAATTGACTTAGCACATCGCCCATACGCGCTGAGATCATCTCTTTACGTTTTAAATCACCGCCCATGACCAACATAGCTAAATCAGTCATTATCGCTAAAGCTGCCGAGATACGGCTCATATCACGATAATATTGCTGAGTGGTACCACTAACTGGCGATGAATTGGTTTTACTGGCTGTTAATGCATTAAAGAAAGCCATGACACCATTTCGAATAGCATAAGTCATATGGCCCATTAATAATGAATCGAAACGGTTAATGGCTGCTTTTTGATCTTCCATCGCCGCAGTTTCCATTTCAGCCAATACATAAGGATGACAGCGTGTTGCCCCTTGACCAAAAATCATCAGCGAACGGGTCAAAATATTCGCCCCTTCAACAGTGATAGAAATAGGACTGGCCATATAAGCATGACCGAGATAGTTTTTCGACCCTAACTGAATACCTTTACCAGACTGAATATCCATCGCATCTTCTACCACATCTCGACCTAATTCAGTCATGTGATATTTAGCAATCGCGGTAACCACCGATGGTTTCACTTTTAAATCAATACCGGTGGTGGTTAAACATCTGGCCGCTTCTAATTGATAAGTGTTAGCGATAATACGCGCTAGCGCTTCTTGTACACCTTCAAATTTACCAATTGGCATACCGAACTGCTGTCTTACATAACTATAAGCTGTTGTGGTTTTAGTGGCCATATGACCCGATGCAGTTGCCAATGCTGGCAATGAAATACCACGGCCGGCAGATAAACACTCAACCAGCATTCTCCAGCCTTTACCCGCAAACTGAGGGCCGCCAATAATCCAATCCAGTGGAATGAATACATCTTCACCACTTGTGGTGCCGTTCATAAAGGCCATCATCAATGGATTATGACGACGACCAATTTCAACACCGGGATGATCGGTTGGAATTAACGCACAGGTAATACCAAGATTAACCGTATCACCTAATAAGCCCTCAGGGTCACGCATTTGAAATGCCAGACCAAGCACTGTAGCTACAGGTGCCAAGGTAATGTAACGTTTATCCCAAGTAAGACTTAAACCTAATACTTCTTCACCATTAAATTCGCGGCGACACACAATACCAGTATCAGGTATTGCACCAGCGTCTGATCCCGCCTCTGGGCCAGTTAACGCAAAACACGGTAGCTCATCACCATTAGCTAACGCAGGTAACCAACGCTGTTTTTGCTCTTCAGTACCATAATGAGTTAATAACTCACCAGGGCCTAAAGAGTTAGGAACCATAACCGTAACGGCTGCACTAATGCTGCGAGAGGCAATTTTACTGACAATGGTTGAGTTGGCGTAGGCAGAAAACTCTCGACCACCAAATTTAGTGGGAATAATTAATGCAAAAAAACCTTCTTTTTTGAAGTAATCCCATAACTCAGGTGGTAAGTCTTTGCGGTTGTGAACAATGTCATAATCATCAATCATACTCAGCGCTGTTTGCACTTGGTTATTGATAAAGTCTTGCTCAGCTGCTGTTAATTGGGGTTTACCGTAATTGTGAAGCGTGTTCCAGTTTGGATTTCCGCCAAACAATTCACCTTCCCACCACACATCACCCGCTTCCATCGCCTCTTTTTCAGTACTAGATAATGGCGGAAGTACTTTCTTAAAAAACGAAAAAACCGGACGCGTGATAAATCGCATCCTTAAATTACGCACACCAAATAACACAGCAAGTGCTATTAAAACCAGTATAACGACAGTCATGTTAATCCCTTATTACTTAGCTAAAATTGGCACTGAAACACCAGCGGCCATATATGGAATCACCTTACGAATGATTGCTTCAGTATCATTATGTTCACCATAATCAGCTTCTGCAATTTCGTTAAGTGCATCAGCTGAAGCCATGGTGAATACTATGGTCCCTAAGGTAAAGTGTAGTCGCCAAAACATTTCTGCAGGCGGAATATGCGGCGCACTTTCTGATACCGCTTTAACGAAAACTTTTAAATAATCACCATAATGCGTGGTGATAAACCACCTTAAATGGCCCTGACTTTCGATATAACCACGACCTAACAATTGCAGAAATATCGTTGTTCCCCCCTGCCTAACTTGGTTTAATTCCAATAATGGATTAATTAGAGATGAAAATATCTCATTCAAATTAGCTAGTTGTGGATTTTTAAATAATCTATCTATTTCAGCAGCTGCGCTTGGCATGAACACATCTAAATAGCGTGCTAATACAGCTCTAATCAGCTCTTTCTTTGAACCAAAATGATAATTAACTGAAGCTAAATTAACTTCGGCTTTGCTAGTAATTAGACGTAAAGATGTTTCTGAAAAGCCCCTCTCAGCGAAAAGTTTTTCAGCAGCATCTAATATTCTTGTTTTTGTATCTGTTCTGCCTGCCATTCCATGACCCAAATCAATTAAAACACTCGTTTAAATTAAACATTGAGCGCACAGTTGTCAATCTAATTTCTTGTAGCTATTACATCTCAACACAATAGCAGCAACCCTTTGCGCACCAAGTTGCAACTAAAATGCAATATTTAAGTTAATTATGTAAACTGTCGTCGAAAATAAAAATAAGGAAACCTGTAAGATGAAGTTAACTTTTAAACAACCGTCTACTATCGCTGTTGTTATTTCAATGGCGCTTGGCCTTTCAGCCTGCCAACAAATGGATGAAGAGATTAATTTAACCACCACAAATCCTCTGCCACCAGCTAGCCAATCAACTGAAAAAACAACCAAAATTGATAGCGCTTCAGCAATCGCATTTATTAATGATGCTGAAGCACAGTTGGCCAAACTCTCTGTAGAAGGCGCACGCACCGAATGGGTTTATAGCAATTTTATCACTGAAGATACTGCTGCGCTTTCTGCTGCAATTAGTGAAAAAATGACTTCGATGTCAGTTGGCTTTGCCACCGAAGCGGCTAAATATGCCAAGGTCGAATTAGATCCTGTTAACGCCCGCAAGTTACATATTTTACGAAGTAGCTTGGTATTACCTGCGCCATTAGATCCTGCTAAAAACGCTGAGCTTGCACAAATTAGCTCAGAACTGAATGGCTTATACGGTAAAGGGAAATACTGTTTTGCCGATGGTCGCTGCTTAACCCAGCCAGAATTATCAAATTTGATGGCTGAATCTCAAGATCCTGCGGTGCTATTAGAAGCATGGCAAGGATGGCGTGAAATAGCCAAACCTATGCGTCCATTATTTAAACGTGAAGTTGAGCTGGCTAATGAAGGCGCGCAAGATTTAGGCTTTAGCGATTTATCAGAACTTTGGCGTAGTCAATATGATATGGAGCCTGAGGCGTTTTCAGCCGAATTAGACCGACTTTGGGGTGATATTAAACCTTTATATGATTCACTACATTGTTATGTCCGTGGCGAACTAAATCAGCAATATGGAGACGAGGTAGCACCAGATAATGGTCCTATTCCTGCGCATCTATTGGGTAATATGTGGGCTCAGCAATGGGGAACCATTTACAATACTGTCGCCCCTGATGATGCAGATCCTGGCTACAATGTTACCGAGCTTTTAGCGGCCAATAACTATGATGAAATTAAAATGGTTAAGCAAGCTGAAGGGTTTTTCTCATCATTAGGCTTTGAAGCGCTACCAGAAACATTTTGGACTCGCTCATTATTTGTGCAACCTAAAGATCGCGATGTCGTTTGTCATGCTTCAGCTTGGGATCTAGATAACGAAGACGATATTCGCATTAAAATGTGTATTCAAAAAACCGCCGAAGACTTTACCGTTATTCATCATGAATTAGGTCACAACTATTATCAGCGCGCTTATAAAAACCAACCTCACCTATTTAAAGGTTCTGCAAACGACGGTTTCCATGAAGCCATTGGTGACACGATTGCGCTATCAATTACGCCGAGTTACCTCAAACAAATCGGTCTATTAGATGAAGTGCCTGATGAATCAAAAGACATCGGACTGTTACTGCGTCAAGCCCTTGATAAAATTGCCTTCATGCCATTTGGTTTGATGATCGATCAATGGCGCTGGAAAGTATTTAATGGCGAAATTAGCCCAGCTCAATATAACCAAGCTTGGTGGGATTTACGTGAAAAATACCAAGGCGTTAAAGCGCCTATAGCACGTACTGAAGCAGACTTTGATCCGGGCGCTAAATATCACGTCCCTGGCAATGTTCCTTACACACGCTACTTTTTAGCCCACGTACTTCAATTCCAGTTCCATAAAGCATTATGTGAGATCGCCGGTAATGAAGGCCCAGTGCACCGTTGTAGTATTTATGGTAATAAAGACGCCGGAGATAAGCTTAATCAAATGCTTGAGTCAGGTTTAAGTCAGCCGTGGCCTGAAGCGTTAAATATCGTCACTGGCACTAAAAACATGGATGCTAAAGCGGTACTCGATTATTTTGCGCCATTACAAGTGTGGTTAGATAAGCAAAATAGCCAACAAAACCGTCAATGCGGTTGGTAACTCATCGTTAGCTGTTTTAAATGAACTGCCAATAACAAATAGGCCCACTGACTGTTTTAGTGAGTAGGCCTTGTTATAAGGGTAATAACGCTATGTGATGCCGATAATATAGACTACCTAAAACCGCTTCCTTTACGATTAGTTTCACTTGCCTCAATTCGTTGCTGAGCGGATTTAACCAGCATAACAAATACTGCACCGGTGCCACCCTGAGTACGAGTAGCAGAATGATAGGCTTGCACTTCGTCTAACTGCATCAACCATTGGCACACTGCTGATTTCATTAACCCTGGGTATGGCTTACTTTTAAAGCCTTTACCGTGAATAACCAAAATATTACGCTCACCACGATGATGTGCTTTGATAATCGCCTCGATAAGGTATTCCCGCGCTTGAGCTAAGCGATAAACATGTAAATCAACCACTGTTTGATATTTATATTTACCAAGCCGCAGATGACTAAACACTTCATCTTGAACCCCATCAAGCTTGTAACTCACCATGTCTTCCGGTTTTACCGCGCTAATCATCATCGGATCTACAGTAAGTTTACTAATGTACTCATTCTGCGCTGCAGCAGCTCGTCTGGCTAATTGCGCTTCTGTTGCGATGTCGGAATCGAAGCTAAAAATACTATCACTGGCCTTAATGGGTTTTACCCCTGCCATTTCTGCTAAAAACAGTGCGCTGTCATCGTTATTCATTATTGGTTCCTACACACTTTGTAAAGATTATCCACTTTAGTATCACTACCGAATAATTTATAGTGTTGCCATTGTCGTAATGACTATTGTTAGAATCACTAAGAGCAAAATAATTGCATGCCTCATTATAAAATATTTTTTATTGCCTGCTTCTCATTAATCAGTTTTTTCAATCAAGCTGTGACCTTGACAGATAACGAAATCATAAACCAAAACTATAAAACTTTTGCGTCAGGTTTTGAAAATTTAGATATCAGTATCATCGAGACCATGTATACCGATGATGCGGTGTACCTTTCTGAAACACCAAGTCAAGGTATCATTACCGGTAAACCACAAATAGTTGAACTTTATCAGCATTTTTTTGAAAAAATTGCTAAAAGAGAAGCCCGTATTGAAGTCGATTTTCGAGTCATCAATAGAAAGCTAACTAACGATAGTGCTACTGACGTTGGCTTTTATTTGGTTCGATTCCACCCTAAAAAAGAAACAGGCGATCAAATTAGTGTATTTTCAGGTAAATTTGTTTTTGTGTCACAAAAAGATACTAACAATCAATGGCAGTTTATTGTTGATTCAAACACCAAAATGAACCCTGAGCTTTACTATTCGGCAAAACCCATTTCTAACTTATATTATGGTCGCCAATTCAATACTGAAGCTAAATCAATATCAGTTGAAAATGAAGCTGAAGTGGGTTCTGTACCCGTTGAAGCAGAACATCGAATTCCATAGCAATTGTTAAAGCTACTAGTTTAAAACTCTTATTAACCAGTTTAATAATCAGTGCTTTAAGCCATTAAAGATAAGCCTTCAACACTTTATAACCCATTTTTACTCATTGCATTTAAAAGACAGCTACTATGACGACTAAAATACATTGTCCCTGCGGCAGTGATTCAACTTATGAAGATTGTTGTAAGCCATACCACAGTAATGTTCAAGTTGCAGCCACAGCTGAGATCCTGATGCGCTCGCGTTATTGCGCCTTTGTATTACAACACTATCCCTATTTAATCGAGACTCATCATGCTAACTATCGCGGCGGCCTATCTATTAATGATTTGTCTCAAGGGGCTGAGCTTACTCGATGGCTTGGATTAGAGGTGATTAATTTTGAGCCACAAGATGAGCTCGCCACGGCAACGGTGACCTTTAAAGCTTGGTTTTATCATGACGGTGAAATCGATGCGATCTATGAAAAATCACAATTTGTTCGAGAAGACGCTAAGTGGTTTTACACCACTGGTGAGCAATTTAACGCGGATTTACCAAAGCGAAATGACCCATGTATCTGCCATAGTGGTAAAAAATTTAAAGCCTGCTGCATGAAGTTAACAGGCTAACACGCCATCAAATAACAACAAGTCGTGCTAATGCACGACTTCATTTTTTTCAAAAATAAACTGTGAAAATTCGTTTTCTCTTATGGCTGGGCTGTATAAATAACCCTGTGCGTGATGGCAACAGCTATCTTCAAGGAACAGCTCTTGCTCCTTGGTTTCAACCCCTTCTGCTGTTAGGGATATATTTAACGCCTTGGCCATAGCAATAATGGCGCTGACAATTTCACGGCTCTGATGACTGGTGGTTAAATCGGCAATAAATGAGCGATCGATTTTTAACTTAGTAATTGGAAACTGCTTTAAATAACGCATAGAGCTGTAACCTGTACCAAAATCATCGATGGCTAAGCCAACGCCTAAATCGGCTAATTCTTGGCAAAGTCGGGTTGCATGGCGAATATCTCCCATTAACTCAGTTTCAGTAATTTCTAAAATTAAGCTTTGTGGTTTAATCCGGTAGCGGGTAACTAAGCTCCAAACTTGCTCAAATAAATTGCCACTGAAAAATTGCCTTGCAGCAACATTAACATGCATGACGATATCAACATTCTTATGCTGCCATAAGTTAAGTTGCTTACAGGCCGCTTCCAATACCCATTCGCCAATGACAGTGATCATGCCGGTTTGTTCAGCGATATCAATAAATGCCCCCGGGTAAAGCACACCTTTTTTGGGGTGATGCCAGCGGATTAATGCTTCTGCGCCAATAAATTTATGATTTTTTAAATCCATCAGTGGCTGATAATACAGTTCAAATTGCCTGTTACGTACCGCGGTTTGTAAATCTCGCTCTATTTCGGCGTTATTTTTAAAGGTTGCTAATAAGTCATCATTAAAGACTTGGTAATTCAGTGATGGCTTCTTTTTCGCGTACTGCAGAGCAATATCAGCACAGGATAGTGGTGAAAACTGATCTGCAACCGCAGCTATATCAACAATGGCTAGCGCCGCTTTAGGGTCAACTTTTTCACGACCAATTACCGAGGTGACCAGTAATTGTTGATATAACTTATTAATATTGTTCTCGAGTAATTCAGCAGCATCAAATTGCGGTAAAATCATTGCAAATTCGTCACTGCCGACTCGCGCCACATCAATAGCATCATGGCTGTTAGCAAAATGCTTTAATCGTCGAGCGACTTCGGATAACAAGGCATCGCCTTGCTCATGACCATTGGTATCGTTAAACCGCTTAAAGCCCATTAAGTCGATAAGGATCAACGTGCCTTGTGAGAGCCTTTCTAATTGCTGAGTAAAATGAAGGCGATTACTCAGGCCGGTGAGGCTGCAATTCCAAGCAAGATGCTCGAGCTGCTCTTTGCTTTTACGCTGAGCAGTAACATCAAGGCATGACACTAAGGCGTAATCGTTTCCTTGCTCAGTGACAAAGCGGTTGGCTTGATACTGCACCCAGTAGTTCGAGCCATCAAGACGAGTTAGCTCACTTTCACCTTCTACCACATTGCCATTGATTAACGCTTGGGTCATTTCATCAGCAAGCTCTCGTTTGCCACGAAAAAAATCTAAGCTGACTAATTGATTATCTTGAACAATATCGCGACTTAGGCCAGTCATTTTTTCATGAGCTGGATTTATATATTCAATAATTTGGGTTTTAAGATTAATAAGCATCAATACATGCTTAGCTTGCTCTGTAGCACTATGAAATAGTGTTATTCGCTCATCTTTATCGTAGGCATAGCGGGTGGCAAGGGTTAAAGCCAATTGATCGGCAAATTGACAAGCAAATTGTATTTGATCGCTTGTTAGCTTTAGAGGATGTTCAAACTCAATGCACAATAGCCCTTCTATATGACCATTGATACGGATGGCAACATCTAAATTTGCGTGAACATTGGCTTGCTTATAATAAGCACTTAAGCCCTGCAGACGGGTGTCAGTTTGAGAACTGTCACTGACAATATGACGGTAACGGCGTATATCATCAAAGTAGGCATTTGCAACAAGATTATCGTTGCGGTGTTGGTAAATTAATTGTTTTAGGCTGTCATCAGCAGACAGACAAGCAATGATTTCTTGCTTTAGTGACTTGTTACGTAATGAAATAACTGAAACGCTACTAGCATTAAAAAACTTTAGTAGTAATTTACAGACTAACTCTGAGGTCTGTTTAAAGTCGCCTTGTTCTTTGGCGACAGAGTTTACAATTAACTCTAATAAATGTTGTTGCTCAGTTTGCTTCATTATTATTCCCAAAGGACAACTTAACAGTCGGGTAAACCTCTTTCTGTGGAGGTTTTTTCTACTTAAAATAACGGAACTTAGCCGTTAATAACACTCTAAAAATGTTAAGAAGTGTTGCTAAAAAGAGATATTTACAAAAATGTTATTATCAAAATCATGATGTTGAATTTTACTCAACTTCGGTAAATGAAGGTTACACTTCCTATTTTAAAACAGCAAGTTGTAACCTTCAACACCTCATAGAAACGACTAATTAAAGGCCGTTTTCTAATTGGAAAATCATTTTTTCTACCGTAACGTCAAACTCAAAAGTAACCACCACATCTTGCTCGGTTACTTGCTGCTGTACTTTGACATTGCTAAAACGTTCTTTGGCTTTGCTAACTAAGTCATCTGCAATTTGCTGAAAGTTTTCACCATCAACTTGCAAGATAAGTTGTGTATCTTCTTCTTCGATAACAGCACCAATATCGACAAAGCTGCCACAATCATTACAGTTGTCACTGACTTGTACTTCTTGCTTAGTAATCGTTTTTATCACTTTTATCACCTATCAATACACATTAAAACGTCAGCATAGCCCAAAAACTGAAATAAAATTTTTATATGCCTCACAATATTACCAATCAGTAATACACCTAATTGGGGCTGTCTAACCAGCGGGCGCTTAACGCTTAGTAGCAACTAACTCAAGTAACGGCTTAATCACTGCCACGGCATTTACTAAGCACCTGCATTAACTAGGCAACGGCATAAAGTTGTGATGCTAGGGTTTCGCTCATCTTTCTTTGTATGGTTAATTGCTCAAGAAATTCATTTTGCGCTAGAGCTGATGTATCTGGGACTAATTGTTGGTGCTTAAGTTTAGTCAGTAGATCACAATTCGCTAAGGTGATTTGCAAATCTTCATCATATTTTCCCCGCGTCACTACAGCTTCAGGTTTTAACGCCTGCTGTAAATGAAATTGGCTTAAACCGCTTTCATAAAAATCACCGGCATGATTAATCGCCTGTTGCTGAGATATATCGCACACTAATGCTTGGGGTTTAGGAATATGTAACTGTTTATATAATTTTTCATCAATGGATAAATTTTTATCGACTTGAAATTGCGCCATATCGCAAGCGTCATTAGACAACATAGAAAGTAGTAGCGCGAACTCGCCCCTTCTATGGTGTTCAACTGCATCATTAAGGCGATTGCCTAATTGCAGTTCGTTGACTAATGGCGACTCAATTTGCATATATTTACATCAAATTTATCAAGGTTGATATTTTATCGACCACTTAAACAAATACTTGAGCATTATTTTCGATTTTTCCTTTACTTATATTTAATTCGTGACTACTATTGCCGCCGCAATTGAGGAGGGGTTCCCGAGTGGCC
>NZ_JBFRKG010000014.1:0-4380 GCF_041469325.1 Shewanella sp. 10N.286.51.B8 | reverse complement strand
CAAAATTAGTTACAGCCTCTAATTACTCTACATTCTGGATCTGAATGCATCTTATTATTTAATGTATTTTAAAATCAGTGTTTTATTTTTGTTTGTGTTGTGTAAAGTTGATTGGTACCCACCATTTGACCCACCAAATTACTAAGCACTTAGTCTGTTTGTAAAATGATCTATCTAAACACTTTTCGAGCTTTTCCTGGTCTGTTTGTAATTTGGGAATTAACAGCAGTAGCTGGAGGATTCTTTTGTAAGCCAGCGGAGTCCGGTTTCATCAACTCATTATCATTACTTCTATGCTCTAAAGGAGCACCAGCATTAACGTTAGATTCACTATTTGGGGTTATTTGTTGCAGGTTAAGCTTATCCAATTTGTCGACAAATAGGGATGTTTTTTCTATATGTGTTTCGATGCAGTCTTTTTTAAAGACTAATTCCTCTGAAACATTACCTAGCGATGCTTCTAATTGAACTATCTTTTCTTTAGCCATCTGAAGTTGATTTTTAATTTTGTTATGCTCGATAAAGTGTACATATGCTGAGTCTAACCTTTTATTATGTTCTTCATTTTTTAAATTGGTTTCTTGTTTATGGGCTTTTTTTTCTTGTTTGCTAGCTTCTGTTGTTTGTAATTCTAATTTTACTTTTTCGTATTGCTTATTGATCAAGTAACCAATTGTTTTGCACCAACTGTCAGATTTTATAGCTTTAGTTAATTGTTCCAATCGACGTTGAGTCTCAGTGGATAGTCTTATCGTTAAATGACTATTGTCACCTTTGTTCTTCTGCCTATTTTTATGTGAGCTCCAAGCACTCCTAATCGCATTCATTCTTTGTTTTGAATCGGGTTGCCTCTCCATTTCTGATATAGCATTTGAAGCATAATCTTGATTTGAAATCATGAAAGTACTCTGGCGTTGAATTATAGGAAGGTGACTCCAGTTTTTTGCTATATAATTTCTGGCCCAGGTACACTGAACTTCATCAGAACCATTAAGCCAGTCTGCTCTTTTACTATCGCTGCCCATCGTAATTTTTACACCTATAAATAAACTTAAATACCAATATACATCACTAGTTCAGGTCACCAAATAATTTAATCCGGTAAGCTTTAGTGCTTGCGCTTATTCGCAGTCATTCGTGACCGTCACGAGTGACGATGACGAAATACCTATAGTTTTATTTCAATTTTATTGTTATTGCAGTACCTTTAGCCATTGATAAAATTAGATGTAATGGACCGTGAATGATTGCTGATGTGTTACTCGTACAAATGAAAGGTGCTAAATATCAAGCAAAGTTGTTTCTTCTGCATTGGGTCATGAAGTCTTATGAAACTCCCCTAAAAGAAGGGCGTGTTAAAAATTTAGCTAGCATTTTTAGTGTGTCAGAAAGAGTTGTTAGGGATTCCTTAGAGTATCTAGTTGATCATGAGTATTTGATTAAAGTGGCATACAAAGACTGTAATGGCCGACGACAGAATACGTTTGAGTTGGGGGACCTAACTAGTGAAGTGATTTCTAAAGAATCAAGCATTCAATTCACTCCATATCAGATAGATATAGTCGAAAAGGTATTAAGTTCCATTGGTGACAATTTAGTCGTAACAGATAAAGTTGAGGCCGTTACAACTAATAATGGCCTATTCGATTTGAAAGATGATTGTAAGTTGGTGTTGGCTGTTCTTCTGCTATTGGGAGGTTCAATAGGTGTAGTTAAAGGTCATGGCTTAGCAGACCTCTCAAAATTTGTATGTATGTCAGTTGAGCAGATTAGACCAAGGCTAAATGAATTGGTTAAAAAAGGTTACATAAAAAGCGTTGTTACTGGAATTACCGGTAAGATATTGTTTGGGGCCAAGCCAAGCATATATTTTTTGGATTTAAAGCATGAGTCTTTTGGTACGAGTAAAGCACCTGGACCTGTGATAGATATAGATCCTTTTATTAACGATAGCTTGTCAAGGGGAGAAGCGGCTAAGTTATTCCAACACAAAGAAGTTGAAAACTGGCCTTTAGCAGGGAAAAATATTTTTAATGTTGAAGAGAAAAAGAAGTTGTTAGCTTTTTTTAAAACTCCAACGATGAGGGAAGTTCGCTACCTACAAGCGTATATAGATGAGCTTGCGGCATATATTTTGTCTTCATACTGGAGTGGATTAGAAGAGCCCCTACTCCCTGACGAAGAGATTTATCTTAAGATTGAAAACGATGTCTTGCCAGCAAAGTTTTTAGATGAAAAGAGCCAAATGGATTTCCATACAATCGAACAGAAAAGGTTGTTTAGTCGATTAATTTTTGAAGTATCTCTTGGTATTGCTAAAGAAGTGAAAAGTGGTTTAGCTCCCAATAGTAAACACGATTTTGTAAACATGGATATCGTAATTGAACGAGTTTTTGAAAAGGCTCAAGATCCACGCTTTCATCTAGATAGGTGTTCATTGATTTGTTTTTTAAAGGAGTAAAAAACCCAGATTGTGCCTTTGATAAAGCAAAAGTCCAAAATTGTTGAATATCTAAACGCCTTGCTTGCGGTTGAAGAGCCAACCGCGGATGTACAGGATGCTAAAACTGCTAAATAATCTATTTCCAGAGTAACTCTGAACCACTTCACCCTAAGATATCTCGACGAAATCGATATTTCGATCTCTATCAGCCACTGGTTTTTCAAAATTGTCTTGTCGGTTTGTTAATACTACTTAGCTCTTCATTGTTATGTAGGATACTAATAACAATACTAGTAGTGATGAGTAACTAGCCAACCCTTTAAGTGGGGTGGCTATAGATAACATGAGATCACTGTAAATAAATACAAGTTAGGTAACTCCTATGAACTTAAACATAGGAGATTAGAAATGAATGTTAGACATCAAAATAATAAGAACTTGGTTTTGCATAATGGAAGTAGCTTTAATGGTGTAGCCGTCAATGCAAACTATCAGTTGATTGAAAACCACTTGTGCTCGATTCAACGTGTTATTGGATTTTCCCTTGAGGAGCATAAACGAACCCTGGTGGTTCGAGTTGATTTACATCTACCAGTAAGACCTGACTGCGTTGATTATCCAATGGAGTTTGATACTAACGTTATCTCACGCTTTATGGCTTCGCTAAAGGCTCAGGTCCAGGCAGACCTGCTGAACAAAATGAAACAGGGTAAACGGGTGCACCCATGTACCGTTAGATATGTATGGGTGAAAGAGAGGCATGAGGCATTGCAGGACCATTATCATGTAGCATTATTCTTTAATCATGATAGCTACTTTAATCTTGGTGATTATAATCAGTTTGGTAATAATCTCAGTACTAAAATTACTACTGCCTGGGCTAGTGCGCTCGCTAGAGAAGCTTTTCAAGCAGCACCACTTGTTCACTTTCCTCAAGATACACCGTATTACTGTTTAGATATGAATGCTGTTACTTTCCACCAGGATTATCAATCTGTATTCAACAGGCTTAGCTATTTGGCTAAAGTCGATACTAAGCATTACGGTGATAGAAGCCATTCTTTTGGGGCTAGCCGTAAATAAGCTAAAAAGAGCTTTTAAGAGATAATATATACCTGAAGACCTTTAGGGTGTCCCATAGGCATTTTAAAGATTTTCAGGTCCATTGGTTACGTTATTAGTTTAACCCTAACCATTAGCCAAAAAAGAAGATGGAGGTAACTCCATTTCCTTGTATTAATGTTCAGCGAGTTTTTTTTCGTTGAAACATCTTCTGCTCAATCCAATCTTGTATTTCACTTTCTACCCAAGCAACTGCCCTTGTACCAAGGCTTACAGGCTTTGGAAAGGTCTCGTCAGCCATATAGTTATAAATGGTTGAGCGTCCCAAGCAAGTCACCTTCATGACTTGTCTTATCTTTAGCAGCTGCAAGTGCTCAGGTGTTGGTTGTAGAGTATTCATAACTCGAGCTCCTGAAAGTCTTGGTCCACATCATCTTGTTCGATGCCGATATAACGCAATGTGACGCCCTCAGAGCTGTGCCTGAGCATCTTCATTACGCGACCAATATCTTTAGTGTTTTGGTAGAGATGATAGCCCCTAGTCTTTCTCATGGAGTGTGTGCCGAGTGCTAGTTTAATTTCTTCACCAACCATAGCGAGTGCTCTACAAACGTAGCGTCTAGATAACGGTGCAGGTTTAACTGTCTTAGCCCGCTGATTGCGGTAAGACTGAAATAGATAGATGTGATTAGGATGCTCTAACCGTATACGGGCTATTCGCGTTAGCGTAGTAGCGTTAAGTTGAATGTTAGCCAGTTTACCCGTTTTAGACTCACGGATAATTAACCTGTCGTTATGGATATCATTGAACTTGATAGAAAGTAGGTCAGAGATACGTAAAGCCAGGTTAAGGCCGATTGTACTGGTCAACCCAA